>QNAY01000177.1 GCA_003645605.1 Thermodesulfobacteriota bacterium | reverse complement strand
TTTGATGCAATTTGCGGTATTCCTGAATTCTTTTTTGAAACTGTTCCTCTGCAGAGACATGACCTCCCTTAGACCGTTTTTTCTGCAGCAAATCCTTTAGCATTCTACCGCCAATATACAAAAGGACCAACCCGACAAACATTTTGAAATTTTTGGGGTCTGGAAGATAACGAACACGCACAATAGCCCCAATAAAGACTCCGGGCAGTGTTCCGATGATGACTGCCCATGTGAGAGGCCAAACCATACGGCCTTCTTTAATATATCGATATACACCGCTCGGAATGGCAACTATATTAAAAAGTTGATTCGTTGCACTAACTGACGGGCTGGTGAAACCAAGTATGCTAACCTGAAAGGGTAATAAAAGAAATGCACCGGATACACCACCCATGGAAGTAAAAAACGAAATCACGAAAGCGACCAGGGGCGGAATCCAGGGAGCGACTTCGATTCCAGCGGTTTGAAAGAGCATCACGACCTCCTTGAATAATGTACTTGACAGATGATAGACACGAAAAATATAATTTACATGTCAATATATCAAAACCCTTAACTGGATGTCAAGACGGTTTTGCCGTATTGCTTTAGGGCGCGGATATGCTACAAATAGGTAAATTGAAACTTTCCAGGACAGACCAGGAAAATATCGTTAGAACAATCCAATGAATTCAAAGATAAAAGACGTTGGAATTCAGTACGTTCCACGGATGTCGTTATCAAAAAGCAGGAACCATGGACGCATCGTTTCGATTCCGGATGAAGGATGTTGCCTGGATACCGTTCAGCTCAACCGGTTGGAGCAATCCTTTCGGAAGTGGGCGGGCTGTTCGCCGCGCGCGGATGTGCGCATGTCCCGCCAGCGTATTTTGATCATTTTTCTACTGATAAGGTACACGGGCGCCAAGTTGAATGAAGTCTTGACCCTTAATCCGTTTGAGGACATCGATCCTGAACTGCAATCAGTTCTCTTTCGTAGCGCGGGCGTTGACACTGAACCTGGTCCAAGGGAGGTTCATATCTCGGAGACCTTATCCCGTGAGATTCAAGCGGCGCTGGCAGATCCCTCTTTTAGTGACTCTTTGCAAAACCTGTTCGATGTCGACCCCGGCTTCGTTCGCCGCAAGTTTTACGAACGCGCTCAGGCCTGCGAATTTCCAAAGCAGTTAGGAGGCCCGGAGATGATTCGCAAGGCACGGGCCGTGGAGTTGATGCAGGGTAACATGCCCCTGCCGGCGGTTCAGATGATGCTGGGGCATTCGGCGCCCAATCTTACATCGTCTTATGTCTCCTTTTCCGAGGAGGAAATGCAGCAGGTGGTGAGGGTTTTTATGGAAAGAGAGTCTTCGCGCAAAACCAGTGCGCGGAACGCTTTTTTCGGCAAAATTCAGGCGATCCAACGAGGAGATATACAGACTCGTGTGAAATTGACCACCATCAGCGGCCACTCAATTACCACGGTCATCACCAACGACAGCCTGGAACTGCTTGGCCTGAAGGAAGGCAGGCTGATTACTGCTGAGATCAAGGCGCCGTGGATCATCTTACAGATAGGAAATGAGGAGCCGGCATGCAGCGCGGAAAATCGCTTCAATGGGGTTATCTCACGCATCACCAAAGGCAGGGTGAATACAGAGTATGCTGTCCACCTTCCTGATGGGACCGAGTTGTGTGCCGTTGTTTCCACGGCAGGTAGCCGACACCTGAATCTTAACGAGGGTGATCGGGTTTGGGCGTTGTTCAACTGTTTCGCCGTGGTGCTGCATGTGGATTGATAACCCCGTAAATCTGATTTAGCTCGGAGTGTATTGGGGTCTTTGGCAGCTTGATCAGCAATGGCATAATCAGTTCAGTCAGGATATTGTCTTTGCAGTTTCTTGATGTGGGATCGAATTTCATTAATATACTTATAAGGTACCTTAAGTCCCCGATTATCTTCAAAAATTGCCTCCAAACCCAGGAGTCTTTTGGTACGTAGCAGCTTTAAAACGGTATTGCGGTGAAAATCATAGATTTTTCCAGCCTGTTCTGATTACAAAGTCCTCTTTCCACAAGCTCAATGGCAGCCACCTTTCGCTCATTAGTATTGAACCGTGCAACAGGGGCATAGTTGAAAAACACGGTCTTTATCAGATCTCCTTTCATGTCATTCTCTTGAAAAATTACCAGGTTGCCGAAGTTCCTCAGCTTTCTCCATCACAAATCACCCAATCACTAAATCACTAAATCACCCAATTCCCCTCATTCCCACTCAATAGTGGCAGGGGGCTTTGAGCTTATGTCGTAGCATACACGGTTTACCCCGCGCACTTCGTTGATAATCCTGTTTGAGATTTTTGCGAGCAGGTCAGTTGGGAGTCGTGTCCAGTCCGCGGTCATGGCGTCCAGGCTGTCTACAACCCTTATTGCCACCACGTTATCATAGGTGCGCTCATCTCCCATAACACCTACTGTCCTTACCGGAAGGAGCACAGCAAATGCCTGCCAGACCTTTCTGTACCAGCTACTGGATTTCATGATTTTAAGGACAATGGCATCCGCCTCTCTCAGCACTTTTAGACGTTCAGCAGTCACTTCTCCCAAGATTCGTATGGCCAATCCCGGTCCGGGAAAAGGGTGGCGAAAAACAAGGTCTTCAGGCATACCGAGTTCCAAAGCAACTTTTCGAACCTCGTCTTTAAAGAGCTCCCTAAGGGGCTCTATCAGCTCAAGTTGCATGACATCCGGAAGCCCTCCTACGTTGTGGTGGCTCTTTATTGTGGCGGAAGGACCCTTGAAAGACACGCTCTCTATGACATCCGGATACAGGGTACCCTGGGCGAGAAAGTTGACATCACCGATTCGCTTTGCCTCCTCCTCAAAGATGCGGATGAATTCTTTTCCTATTATCTTTCGTTTTTTCTCAGGGTCCTCTATTCCTGTAAGTTTGCTGAGAAAGCGATTGCTTGCATCCACATAATGGACCTTGAGGTCAAACTGTTTCAGAAAGGCCAAAACAGTCTCTGCTTCATTTTTTCTTAGAAGTCCATTATTAACAAAGACACTTGTTAGTTGATGACCTACCGCTCTGTTTACCAAAAGGGCCGTGACTGTAGAATCCACTCCGCCTGAAAGGGCGCATATTATCTTGCCTGTTCCGACCTTGGCCTTCATGTCATTGGTGGCACTTTCCACAAAGGAATGCATGTCCCAGGTAGGCGTACACCCGCAAATCCTGAACAGAAAATTGGCAATCACATCCTTTCCGATCTCAGTATGGATCACCTCCGGATGGAACTGAACACCAAAAAAGGGCAATGTCCGGTGCCGCATAGCCGCCACCGGGCAGGACTCACTGTGAGCTATGCAGATGAAATCCTCGGGCAGGGCCTCTATCCTGTCACCATGGCTCATCCATACCTGATATGTGACCGGATCAGGTGCAAGGCCGTGAAACATGTCACCTGGATCATCAATTGAGAGCCGGGCCGGACCGTATTCCCTGTGCCGGCTATGCTCCGCCGTACCTTTGAGAAGGTATGTGGTAAGCTGCATACCATAGCAAATGCCCAGGATCGGGACCCCGAGTTCAAACAGCTCAGGAGAGACAGCCGGGGCTTCTTTATCATAAACACTTGCAGGTCCCCCGGACAGGATAATTCCCTTTGGGTCTCTCGCCTTTACTTTTTCCAGGGAAATATTGTATGGATGTATCTCACAGTAGACTCTGGCCTCCCGAACCCGCCTTGCTATGAGCTGGGTGGTCTGGGAACCAAAGTCAAGGATCAACACCTTTTGTTCGTGTATATTTGTCATGGCGCTTTAAGCCTCCAAGATTGACAATAACATTGACCGGACACTGAGCCAAGTTGCCGTGTTATACATAAAATCATTAGTAACCGTTCACGGGTTCAGGGTTAGGGAAAAGACTGAAATTGGATCCCCGAAATCCTCGTAAAAAATACGGGCTTTGCCACATCATTGCCAAGTGCCATGCTCCGGATTTGTGGGAATGTGGAAGCGGTCGGTTTTCCCCTACAAAACGTTTACAAAATAGCGTATGGTGATGAGAATACAACCTTTGAACCTTTGAACCTTTGAACCTTTGAACCTTTGAACCTTTGAACCTTTGAACCTTTGAACCTTTGAACCTTTGAACCTTTGAACCTTTGAACCCGTGAACGCTTACATTATTTGTAAGCGTTCACGCCCATATTGTCATTTCGACCGAAGGGAGAAATCTTAAATGCCCATGACTGTGACATATTATGTGTATCTGCTCACAAATTGGAACAATAAAGTGATGTATCTGGG
>QNAY01000176.1 GCA_003645605.1 Thermodesulfobacteriota bacterium | reverse complement strand
AGGATTGACCGAGCAACTTCCTCCTCCAAGGATTATGGGCCACTTCAGGTCGCTTCTTTTCTCTGCCTGGATAGGTATATTTGCAAGGTCCAGGATGGTCAGGATATTGGTATAGCAGAGTTCATATGGGAGGGTTATGGCCAGGACATCAAAGTCGCTTAATGGACGTTGGCTCTCAAGACCCCATAAAGGCACTTTTTTAGATTTCAGGAGTTTTTCAAGATCAATATCAGGGCAGTAGGCCCTGTCTGCCAGGGCCCATGGTATTTCGTTAATTATGTGATACAGGATATGAAGCCCAAGATGAGACATCCCAATTTCATAGAGATCTGGAAAGATGAGAGCTATTCTGAGACTTGCTTCGCTCCAGTCCTTATGGCAGGCATTAATTTCATTGCCAAGATAACGGCTTGGTCTTCTTATCAGAGGTAATATATCTGTTGGTTTCATGGCCGGCCCAAGTTAATCCGATGACACTTTATGAGCAAGTGTGGTTTTTTTCTTCTGTGACCTTGGTTGCTAATATAGATGGTAAGCTGTTAAGCTGGTAAGCTGTTGAGCTGATAAACTCAACGGCTCAATAGTTCAACGGCTCAATAGCTCGCCCGAAGGGCGCTACGGGAAGAGGGTATAATCCTATGGGTAAGACTATAAACGTAGGTTTGCTGGGTTTTGGGACTGTTGGGAGTGGTATGGCCAGGATCCTGCTGGAACAATCAGAACTTTTAGAGCAACGCACTGGTACAAAAATAAGGCTTGCTCGGATCTGTGACATGGACACTACTACTTCCAGGGGTTTTCCAGTACCCTCTGAGATCCTCACTGATGACGTGAGGTCCCTTCTTGATGACCCGGAAATAGACATATTTATTGAGCTTATAGGCGGTCTTGAGCCGGCCCGGACCTTTGTGCTAGAGGCTATTCAAAAAGGAAAACATGTTATCACGGCAAACAAGGCCCTTCTTGCAGCTCACGGCCATGAGATTTTTGAGGCAGCAGCAAAATATGGCGTTGAGCTTGGATTTGAGGCCAGTGTGGGCGGCGGAATACCTGTTGTTAAGGCAGTAAAAGAAGGCCTTGTGGCAAACCGTCTTCACACTGTCATGGGTATAATGAATGGCACTGCCAACTATATCCTTACGAGGATGACCGAGGAAGGCATGGCCTTTCAAGATGTGCTGGCAGACGCGCAGCGCCTCGGCTATGCTGAGGCGGACCCTGCCTATGATGTTGAGGGTATTGATACTGCCCATAAGCTTGTTATCATGGCCATGCTGGCTTTTGGTACCCCGGTTGAGCTTTCAGATATCTATATCGAGGGTATATCCAAGCTCTCGCCTCTGGATATTTCCTTTGCAAAGGAATTTGGATACAGGATCAAGCTTCTTGCCATTGCAAGAAATAACAGTGATGGGCTTGAACTGAGAGTTCATCCGACCATGATCCCGTCAGATCACCTTTTGGCACAGGTTGGGGGAGTCTACAATGCCTTTTACTGCATTGGCGACTCGGTAGGAAAGGTGTTGCTATACGGATTGGGAGCCGGGCAGATGCCCACAGGCAGCGCAGTGGTGGCTGATGTAGTGGATGTGGCCAGAAATCTGGCCGGGGGGGCTGTTGGAAGGGTAGCATCCTTAGGACTTCCATATAATATACTTAAGCCTCTAAAAAAGAGGCCGATGGATTCTTTGAAAGGATGTTATTATTTTCGGTTTTCGGTTGTGGATAGGCCGAAGGTTCTTGCCCGAATATCCGGAATCCTGGGGGACATGGGTATCAGCATAGCCTCGGTCGTGCAGAAGGGACGAGGTAGAGAGTCATCGGTTTCTGTAGTGATACTTACCCATGAGGCACATGAGGCCAAGGTACGCGAAGCATTAAAGCAAATCGACTCGCTTGACGTAATTTCAGGTGAGACCATGGTCATCCGCATTGAAGATCTTAAGACCCTTGAGGGATAAGGAGTTTTATTTAGGAAGGAGTGTAACAGTTCACGGGATTACAACGCCCGTTTTACCGCAACCCACCGAACTGTAAGCGTTCACAGGGGGCTGCAGATGCGAGGCGGAGGGTACGCAGACGTACTCCCTGTACTTCAAGTGTCCGACAACAAAGCAGATGCGGTGCCCTGTGAACGCTTACGAAGGAGTTTTGTTGTGACCGACGTCAACACAATAAATGTTGCTGAATCTAATGATCAGACTCAAGACACACCCAAGATGGAGCTTCCGGCTTCCAAGTATGTGATACTAATTGGAGACGGTATGGCTGACTTACCAATCGACGATTTTGGGGGCAAGACTGTTTTAGAAAAGGCAAGGACTCCCGCCATGGACCACTTGGCCAAGTTGGGAGAGCTGGGCAGGGTGCTTACCATTCCGGACGGTTTCCCACTGGGGAGCGATGTGGCAAATATGTCACTCATAGGATACTCACCTGAAAAATTTTATACGGGCCGCGGACCTTTGGAGGCCGCTGCTATGGGTATCCAGATGAACCCAGAGGACGTAGCATTCAGGTGCAATCTGGTTACCCTGAGTTTCAGAGAGGGCCGGGTCTACATGGAAGACTACAGCGCCGGCCACATAAGCACTGAGGAAGCTCACACACTCATAAAGGACTTGGCTCCATTAGTGGACAGTCGTTCTTTTGGGCTGTTTGCAGGCGTAAGCTACCGCCATCTGTTACTCTGGCGCGGTGGTCCTGAGGGTATTTCCACTGTACCACCTCATGATTTTACTGGAATGGATGTTACTGAAGCCTGGCATATCTATGAAGAGGAACCGCTTCTATATGAACTTCTTACCAAGGCCATTACATTTTTCCATCGTCACGCTGTCAACGAAAAGAGGCGGGCCGAGGGAAAACCACCCGCAAACGCACTATGGCCATGGGGCCAGGGCCGAAGGCCGCTATTTGCCACATTTCCCCAGCTCTATGACATAGATAGCGCGGTTGTGGCCGCAGTTGACCTCATAAGGGGTCTGGGTGTCTGGGCGGGTATGGAGGTTATTAATGTGCCAGGGGCTACCGGTTATCTGGATACAAATTACAGGGGAAAGGCAGATGCGGCCCTGAGGGCTTTAAAGGAAAAGACCCTTGTGCTTGTGCATGTTGAGGCCCCTGACGAGGCAGGTCACATGGGTAATCTTCGCGAAAAGATCCGTGCCATAGAACGCTTTGATAAAGAAGTGGTGGGACCTGTCATGGATGGTCTGAGGGATATGGGAGGATCTTACAGGATACTGGTTGCCCCTGACCACTACACGCCGGTGAGCCTTAAAACCCATGGTCCGGGACCGGTACCCTATGTTATTTTTGACAGTTTGAGCCCGAAAGATAATTCAGACGCGGCCTTTAATGAGCCTGCGGCCGAGCAAAGCCCTATATTGATCAAAGAGGGCCACAAATTGATGGAGAGGTTCATAGGCGTGACTCCCAGAGAAGTGGAACTCAATCCGAAAAAAAAGGCAAATGGACAAAGAATCGCCCGGCCCACTTGAACTCCGGGAACCAATACACAGTCTCTCCTATAGGGTGATTTACGGTGATACTGATACCGGCGGCGTGGTGTACTATGGGAACTATCTGAGAATTTTTGAAATGGGACGCACTGAGTTTTTGCGGTCCATGCTCAAGATATCTTATCGCGACCTTGAGCATAAAGGGCTTATACTCCCTGTGAGCGAGGCCTACTGCCGTTACAAGGCCCCAGCCCATTATGACGACCTGCTTGAGATATCAACTTCACTGGAAAATCTTTCTAAGTTCTCAATTCGTTTTCATTTTCTAATACATCGATTCGATGACCGGCGTTTACTGGCTAAGGGCTATACCGTTCACGCAGCAACTGATAGATCCGGTCGCCTTACCCGTCTTCCCAAGGATTTCCATACAGCTCTTGCTGGTATTCGTAATACCTAAAATAAGCGATTAGCTGTCTTGTCAGGGCGGCAGACCGATAGCCATTAGCATTTAGCTTTGAAAAATCAGGGCATTACGTTAATTAGAAATAACACCCAATGGAAGGTCCATGTGGTAATGCCTTGCAATATAACCTATGTTTACCACTTGTAAAAAGAATATCTTATAATATCAACAACTTATATGAAGCAAATGTTAAATTACGCCGAAGAAAATTTATCTTAATAGTATCAAATAGTTACGCTTATCTGTAAAAATTCAAGTAGTTGATTTTACACGGAATTATTTATTTTCACTAAATTCTTCGGCGTAATTCAACATAGATATCACGCAATATATTGATATTATTAATAATCATTCTTGTAGGTGGT
>QNAY01000175.1 GCA_003645605.1 Thermodesulfobacteriota bacterium | reverse complement strand
TAGTGTCTGAACGAAAACTAACCAAAACTGTCATTTCGAGCAAAGCGAGAAATCTTATCATACTGAAAATACAGGCATTAAAGATTTCTCCCTACGGTCGAAATGACAAAAAGAGAGGTTTTCGTTCAGGCACTAACTAGAAGATCCGGTTTTTCCCAAATAGTCTACGATATCGTATCAACAGGAGAAAGAGGGAATATGAATGACAAATTAGGCATTTTAGTTAGTTCCGACAGACACATTGATCACCTGATCGGCATTACCAAAGCGGCGTACAGGGAGGGAAAGACAGTGAAGATTTTTCTCACTAATAAGGCCGTACTTTTGACTAAAAACGAGAGATTCACCGAACTGGAGGGGATTTGCCATATAAGCCTTTGCAGCTTGTGCTTTGAATCTTTCAAGGTTGATAGGCCTATACCAATTGTCAAGGACCAGGACTTTGGTACTCAGATGCGGAATGTCGAAATAATGAAAGATTGTGATCGTTGTATTGTTCTGTAGGAGAACCAGACCATGAATATCGAAAAGGTGGCTTTCATTATTAACGAAACTGAGAATTGCTGGCAGGCCCTGCGCAGCGCCTTCGGATGTATGGTGGAAAATCTTTGGTGCGGCGCCTTCTTTATTGACTCCAATATAGAATCACCTTCGAATTTATCAGAGGATGAGTTCAAAGAACACCTGGAGAGTTTTGTTGTGGATTTTGAGGCAGAGCTCTACACTAACGTCAAGGCCGATGCCGACAAATATGAGTACGTTAAATACCTTTCACTGGAAGACATGATTCCCAAAATCAAGGCGTACCAGCTAGTAGTGCCTTTCTAGGAAAACGAGAAAATGAAGCAGTTACATATTTTTAAAAGCAGACCTGAAAAATATACTGAGTTCCTTGCTGAAAAATTGGCAGAAGACCACAAGGCGACCCGGTTTAACCTTTATGAGGATATGGATTACGACAAGTTGGTAAAACTTATCTTTGACAACGATGAGGTGATAAGCTGGTGGTGAATGGTTCATTAGTCCATTTCTTCCTCTACAGGTTCATGTTCGCTTAAAATGTAAAGACCATGCACAAGAAAAGGCAGAGTATAGTTAGGGATCTCTTCAAAGCGGATGCAGCCGATATCATCATCTTCCGGGATTTCAGACAGGGGAATGAGCCCCATAGGAATAGGGAAGTCCAAAGGCCGTGAATTGATTGCGGACAGTCTGGAGACATAGCGTTCCTTCATGCAGTCAATTATCATATCTCTTTCCTCAAGGGTGAATGATTCCAAAAGGACCTTGCGACTGCTCATAGGATCAGCAGGCGCATTCCTGTCTATCGGGTCTCCCATAAGTTTCGACCAGTCGTAGGATTTGGCTTCCTCCTCATCCCACTCCGGCCGGAAAAGATGAACCTCTACATCTTTATATCCTTTGAGATTCCTTATGATTAAGGAGATCATATATCCCTCTTTTACCGGCAATTCATTCTGGGAAGTGATGATATTAAGTCTCATTTTTTTCTCCTGCCACCGAACTGTAAGCGTTTACATGGTGCTGCAGATGCGAGGCGTACGGGTACGCAGACGTACTCCCTGTACTTCAAGTGCCCGACAACAAAGCAGATGCGGTGCCATGTGAACGCTTACTCTGCCTCTTCTTTTTGCATGAAGAGCTTGGCCTCTTCAGCAAGTTTCCTCAGCCTGTCATTCACTTTTGCAAATACTGAATCTTCCGGATAGCTTCCGTCAGGTCCGGGGATTCCGGCAGGTTGGCCTGTCAATATTTCAATGCCTTCTTCCACCCTGGATATGGCCCAGATCTGGAACTTGCCCTGCTTTATTGCTTCTATCACTTTTGGTTTGAGCATCAGGTCCTTGACGTTGGTTTCGGGTATTATTACTCCCTGCTCTCCGGTCAAGTTTCTCGCCTCGCAGATGTCAAAGAAACCCTCGATTTTTCTGGTGACACCCCCTACCGGTAGAATTTCTCCTTTTTGGCTCATAGCCCCGGTTACGGCAATTCCCTGGTCAAGCGGCACGTCAGAGAGCGCTGACAACAGGGCGAACAGCTCTGCACCGGAGGCGGAGTCTCCATCGACCATGCCGTAGCTCTGCTCAAAGCATATGGAAGCGGTAAGGCTTAACGGGCGGTCTGCCGAAAAGTGGGCCTTTAGATACCCGGCCAGTATCATCACGCCTTTGGTATGAATGCTGCCGCTGAGATCAGCCTCCCTTTCCAGGTTTACAACACCTTCTTTGCCGAGAGCTATATTCACCGTGATCCTGGAGGGTTTGCCGAACATATAGTCACCAAGGTCATAGATAGACAGCCCATTTACCTGGCCTACGGCCTTACCGGTTGTTGCCACCTTAAGGATATCTTTTTTGAGCATTTCATGCAGATGGTCCTCATACAGGCTGCACCTATAAGCCTTTTCATCAATTGCTTTCTGGATATGCTTATCCTCGATAAGCTCGCTGTTTTCAGATTTTGCCCAGAAATCCGCTTCTCGCAACAAGTCTGCGAGATCCGATATTTTTAGACTGAGCTTTTCCTGGGATCCCGCCAGCTCGGAACTGAACTCTATAAGACTTGCGACTCCGCTCATGTGCATGTCCCTGAGGTTTTCCCGCTCTACAAGGACCTTGGCCGAGCGCATGAATTGCTCCAACCTCTCTTCGTTCCTGTCAACATGGACGTCAAGGTGAGCCTTGACTTTGAAAAGTTCTTTAAAGTCTTCGTCGTAGTTATAGAGGAGTTGATAGATGAACGGATTTCCCATAAGTACTATCTTTATACGCAAAGAGATCGGCTCGGGTTTTAATGCCTTGGTTGTGAATAACCCAAACTGTTCTCCCGGGTCTTCTATCTCAATTTTTCTATTTCTTAATGCCCTTTTTAGGGCTTCATATGAAAAAGGCCATTTTAAGAGATCAAGGGCCTTTATGAGCAGGTAACCGCCGTTTGCACGGTGAATTGCGCCTGGCTTGATCATGGTAAAATCCGTGAAAAGGGCGCCGAACTGGGCCTTACGTTCAACAACACCAAACAGGTTTGGATAGCTCGGATTGCTTTCTATAACAACAGGGGCCCCCTTGGTATCCGAATTGTCAACCAGTATATTTACTTCGTACCGGGTAAAGGACGGACCAGCTCCTGGAAAAGAAAAGGGCATAGCCTGAGTAGCTTCGCTTTTAGGGCGGAAGTCATCCATGTTCCGGACCACGTCTTCTCTTACATCAGCAAAGTAGTCCTGGAGTATTTTGATTGATTCATATTTTTTCTTCAGAGGTTCCAGTAGGGTATTAACTGTCTGCCCGACAACTTCCTGGTTCAGCTCTTTCAGCTTTCGGCGCACTGACTGTTCTGACTTTTGAATGCGCCTCATGGCATCTCCCATATCCTTATGAAATCCTTCACTCCTGGCCTTGAGTTCTTTCTGCTCCTCTTCAGGCATTTTTGACAGATCCTCAGGGGTGAGAGCCGTACCGTCTTCCTTTGCCGGGACTACCATCATGACTGACTGATCTGACTGCAGCAGAAAGCCATTTTCGCGCACTTTTTTATCCAGCTCCTGAAATACATTTTTCCGGTCTTTATTGAATGCCTTTATCACCTCTTCCTTCCGGGAAATGTACGTCTCGGCTTCAAAGATTTTAGGTATTTGGAGCTTCAGTTCATCCAGCAAGTCCGCCATGTCCTTTTTGAATTCCCGGCCTTTGCCCTCCTGAAGCTCTACCCCGGAAGGTTTGTCCGGGTTGCGGAAGTTGTAGACATAACACCAGTCAGAAGGCAGAGGGTGTGAGTCTTTGGCTACTTCCTCTACATAAGACCGGGCCAGATCGGAAAGCCCAGTTTCATTGATCCCTGCAACATATATGTTGAAATCAGGATGCTCCATTCTCAGGCCGAAAGTGAGGGCCTGGATGGCTCTTTCCTGGGCCACTAAAGGTCTTTCCTCAGTCTTGAGCTGGCTCAGTTTTTGAAATCCCAGGCTTTCAGGATTTATGTTTAAACGGAGTTTTTCCGGATCCAGTGGTACGATGGTAGTCATTGAAATCTCAACCTTTCGTGATTTATTGTAAATTTAAGTTTTACTAATGTGTAACCGTTCAAAGGTTACATTAAAAGATGAACGTCGAATATCGAACATCGAATGAAAAACAAACATCCAATACCGAGCATTCAACGGCTATTTAGTGTCTGAACGAAAACTAACCAAAACTGTCATTTCGAGCAAAGCGAGAAATCTTATCGTACTGAAAATACAGGCATTAAAGATTTCTCCCTACGGTCGAAATGACAAAAAGAGGGG
>QNAY01000174.1 GCA_003645605.1 Thermodesulfobacteriota bacterium | reverse complement strand
TTGGGAAAAATACAAAGATGTAGATGCGTTACCTAATTTCGAATTTCCAGTTTCGACATCAGCAATCAATTCTATAATGCACGCTTTTGGGGAATAAGTGTAAACCGGCGAATGAAGGATGCCGATTTTTTTGATGGAAGAAAAAGAAGAATGGATGAACCTTTCCCGTACGTCAGCAATGAGGGGAATGGAAAAGGAATTAAAGAACTTGCATTTTTTAGCATCCTTCATATTATCCCAAAAGTAGTTTACATTTTGTTGATCTTGTATTTTGGCAGTGAAATTTGAAGCTTGAAATTAGAAATTGGGAAAAACACAAGAATGTAGATGCGTTACCTAATTTCAAATTTCTAATTTCCAGTTTCGACATCGGCATTCAATTCGATTCGATAATACACATTTTTTTGAAAAAGTGTAAACTGGTGAATGAAGGACGCCCATTTTTTCAACTCAGTAAAACGATTTATGGGTACTATTCAATGGAAAAAACGGTCAAGATTTCTGCCCAGACACTTTGCATATTGAAAGCAAGCGCCTATCGGGATGGGAAGAAGCCTCACAGTTCCCCCCTCACCACACAGGTTGCCCTGCATGACGCTGGACGACATAGAGGACACATAGCTCACGTACACCAACACCAATTTGCATAAATTGTCCTCTATCTCTTCGGTGGCCGGTGGAGGATTTGCCCCTGTCATCGGCAGATTGCTCTGCTAAGGAAGTGGTTGTACAGCATGAATGAAGTATGCCCAAAAAGGAATATTTTGATAAACACTTCAGCCGAAAGGAGAGGATATCATGTGTTCACAGAGAAAGACAAACCTGCTTGTTTCCTTCGCTCAAATCATGATTATATCTTTAATCATGTTCCTTCTGCTGCTGCCGGCGGCAGCCTTTTCAAACCCGGATTCGGTCATCACCGGCGTTATTACCAAACAAGGTTTTGGCTACATCATCGTCAAAGATTCCCCTGGAATCGAAATCAAGCTCAACACCGGTCGGAAAACCAACTACGAACCAGCCGATTACCGGTGTGAAATTGGCGATACAATCACCGCGAATTATTATAAAAAGGTAAGCCGCGACGGCCGTTCCTCGTTACTGGCAGTGGAAAAAATCGCTCTCGTTAAGGCGGATCCAAACCGCAAGGTCTTGAAAAGCCCGGCAACAGGGACGATCGAGAAAACCGGCAGGAAATGCTTCAGGGTATCCATCCCGGCAGTAAACAAAACAATGAAATTCGAAAGAATTCGGGGTACGAAAACCTCTCCCGACGGATGGATACCCAGTGATGGGCAGAAAGTGGTCATCGATTTTGAAAAGAAACCGGCCCGGTGGGGAAAAAGTTATGTCTACGTCATCAAAAGCATGAAATTAGTCCGATAAATGAGTATGTTCGGTATCTCACTAAAAGATACCAAACCCACGCCTTGCGCTTGACGGCTATTCCGCCGGCGCTATATAGCCGCAAGTGAAGGCCACGTTAGAGGACCGAAAGTCCTGGAAAAATCGATTACAGGTTCTGTGGTTCAACAACTGCTATGCGATTGACTATCCGCAGAATGGCTTCTTTCAAGAGAGCTTGTTGATCAATAAACTCTAAACCCATTCCGGTATCCCCATTTCCCCCTTGATGGTTTACCCATGCAACTTTTGAGGTTACTACTACCTCGTGAAGGTCTCCAACGGGAAATACCAATTTAAGTTGGGTCCCAACAGAAACAGGTTTATCTGTGCAGATAAACATCCCTTCGGCAGAGATGTTTTTGGTGTATGAAATAAGAAAATTGCCCTCGTGGGAATAGTCTACTTTAAATCGGGCAGGAACCCGGACACTTGTTCTTCGTTCAGCTTCAGACATTCTCTTTCTCCTTTCTTGACCGCATGTCTTGCTGGTCATATACAACTAATAAACGTAACTATTCACGGGATTACAACGCCCGTTTTACCGTAACCTATCGAACTGTAAGCGTTTACAGGGTACCGCATCTGCTTTGTTGTCGGACGCTTGAAGTACAGGAAGTACGTCTGCGTACCCGTACGCCTCGTATCTGCAGCACCCTGTGAACGCTTACTAAAAAACTTAGTGTATCATCGGTTCTAAAGTATCAATCGGAAGATTGCCGTCTGAACTGAAGTGATCGGGTTAATTTAAATAATTTTATAGGAATCCCCGTAACCGGTGAACCTTATGGTTTTCCCTCGTTTGTGCGCCAAGTCAGCCGGACATCTCCAAAAAGAGACGTAATATTGGAAGTAAGAACATCATCCGCATTTTTACTTCGCAGGTGCGTAAGAGCTTTGATAATGGCCAGTGCGTGGTCCAAGGGTCCTGTGGGGCATTGGCTTGATTGGGATGCCCATCTTTCTCCCTTCCTGGTTAGCAGGATTTGAGGGGCGCATGGCACCTCATTGATCTTGAGATCCTGAAGCACAGGGTACCCTGGGGGAGCCCACTCCACGGGATCCAGGACACATGCCACGGCCTCTTCAACAGACGTGGAATGATCAGATGCCCCTAGTCGCCTGAGGGCATCTTCCAGGACAGCGCTCTTTGCTTCGACCGCTGTTACCAAAGCGCGGCGGACTTTTTTTTGTGCCATAAATTGCCATGCCGTGTCCAGCGCAGTCAAAAAAGGCCATGCAAAGGTAGTCATTGTCAGGGCAGGTCCCCGCAGATCCAGCAGCCGGGATATGTATCCGGCAGCCATATTGTGTACAGAATGGGAAAAAAGGGTCGGTGAGGCCTGGCCCTCTCCATCATCGAGCAGTGTGTCAAGAAACCGGAAGTTGATCTCCAAGGGGCCAAAGGCCGTGCCCACGAAAATTCCCACTTCAACCGGGGCAAGCTCTCTTGATGGAGCCTTGGCCAGGGCCTGTGCAGTAGCGACCACGGCCTGGGTCGTTAGTCCATCTGCCCGCCTCAAGGTCCTTTTGAGTGAGGCAGGAACAGGCTCATTATCCTTATTGGTGGATACACTCATTGCAGTCACGGCGACTTCCTGCCTCATGGCCTTGCCTCAATAACCAGCGCTGCATTTCCTCCTCCGAATGCCAAGGACTGTGACATCCCGATACGTGTAGGAAGTGGGGCCGAAATGCCCTGTGGGATAGGATTTACAGGTAGCTGTGGATCTGATGACTGATAGCCGTAAGTCCCTGGAGTTACTCCTTGCCGCAAAGCCAAAAGCGTATTAATTGCCTCCAGGGCACCGGCAGCCCCCAGGGTATGGCCGGTCATTCCCTTGGTAGAAACAACCGCGACGTGACACGACTTTGGCAAAAGGTCAGACAATGCATTGGCCTCTGCAAGGTCGTTGGCTTTAGTGCCGGTCCCATGGGCATTGATCATTGCGACATCCTGTATGCTGAGACCGGCATCTGCTAATGCCTGTCCAAAGGCATATTTAAGGCCTCGTCCCTCTGGATGAGGCGCTGTAGGATGCCAGGCATCTGAGGCCGAGCCATATCCCCTCACCCATCCAAGGGGTGTTATTCCACGCTCAAGTGCCTGATTTTCTTCCTCAAGCACCAACAGCCCGGCACCTTCCCCGAGGTTGAGTCCTTTGCGATGCCTGTCAAAGGGCCTGCATTGCTCCGTGTCACTGAGTTGAAGGCCTGCAAAGCCATTGTATGCTATCCTGGACAGCTCGTCAGCGCCCCCCGCGACAGCGAGATCACATGCCCCGCTCGCAATCCACCCCTTGGCAAGCCCGATAGCATCCGTTCCGGATGCACAGGCGTTTGTGACCACGGCCGATGGGCCCTGTGTGCTAAGAATCCCGTGTAGGGCCTGTGCTAAATTTCCAGACAGGTAATGGAATATAGGCGCAAGGTCCGGTTTCATTCCCCTGCGCCACTGCTCATAATAGTCTTCGTTGTTAAAAGTGCAGCCTACTGTTGTTCCCATGGCAATGCCGACCTTTTTCCTACGTAAATATTGAAGGTCAATCCTTGCCTGGTTAAGGGCTTCAGCCACTGCGCTAACGGCCAAATTGAGGGTGCGGCTCATGACACCAGTCGGAAAATCGGACAAGGTATCTTCAAGAAGATCGCGGCCAGCCTCTGAAAGAGGTTCCTGCGGAGCTGCAAAGACCGGATAGGGCAGTTCTGTATGGAAAAGCCAATCCGGCACAGGAGTACAACTGATTATCCTTTCCCGGAGATTCTTCCAAATAGTGTGCTGTTCCATTCCCAAAGCGGAAACACATCCTATACCGGTAATGGCTACGCGTGATTTGGTCATTTGTCTACCGGGTTTGGCACTACACCGCTTTCACCGGAATAACAGAACCCACAAATCAACGGT
>QNAY01000173.1 GCA_003645605.1 Thermodesulfobacteriota bacterium | reverse complement strand
TGTTTTCTCCTGCATCAAATCGACATCCCCTCTGGATTCCACGTTCAGGCGCAACACCGGCTCGGTATTGGAACAGCGCAGATTGAAGCGCCAACCATCCAGCTCCATGCTTATACCATCGGTTTCATCTATGCTATAGGCCTGAGGTCCATAGACCTTTTGTGCGCGGGTAATAGCAGCTAGAGGATCATCCAGTCGCCGGTTGATCTCACCACTGGCTGGATACAATGCGATACGTTCATCGAGCATGGCTGACAGTGGCTGTTCCTTCTGACTCATCAGTCCTGCAATTAATAGCCATGGGATCATACCGCTGTCACAGTAAGCAAAATCCCGAAAATAATGATGAGCGCTCATCTCTCCACCGTAAACCGCGTCTTCAGACCTCATACGTTCCTTCATAAAGGCATGCCCTGTCTTATTCTGTATGGGTATGCCGCCTGCACTGGTCACGACATCAATAGTATTCCAGGTCAACCGTGGATCGTGGATGATTTTTTCTCCTGGTTTTTTTGCCAGAAATGCCTCGGCCAGCAGACCTACAATGTAATAACCCTCGATAAAACGGCCTTTTTCGTCAAAAAAGAAGCAACGGTCAAAATCTCCATCCCAGGCAATACCCAAATCAGCCCCTGAAGAGAGAACGGCCTTGCTGGTAACTGAACGGTTCTCCGGCAACAGTGGGTTTGGAATGCCGTTGGGAAAGGTCCCGTCAGGCTGGTGCTGGACCTTAATAAACTCAAAGGGCAAATTGGGCTCCAGGGCATCCATCACCGGACCTGCGCAGCCGTTACCGGAATTGATTACGATCTTGAGTGGTTTGAGTTTTGCTATGTCCACATAGTGCAACAGATGCCTGATATAGTCAGGCCGGTTGACCAATGCCCTGCGCCACCCGGATTTTTTCGCCGGGGCAAATAAACCCTGTTCCGCCAGCCGGCGGATGTCATGAAGACCTGTGTCACCGCTTATAGGACGTGCTCCTTCCCGCACCAGCTTCATACCGTTAAAATCCATGGGATTGTGACTTGCGGTTACCATAATCCCGCCATCCAGATGATGGTGAAAAGTAGCGAAGTATACTTCCTCTGTGCCACACAGACCGATATCAAACACGTTCACGCCGCTTTCCATCAGGCCTTGGCTGAGGGCATTACAAAGAGACTCGCTGGAGAGTCGGACGTCACGTCCCACCACTATCTGTTCAGGTTTGAGAAATTCAGCATAGCTCCTGCCAATCCGAAAGGCGATGTCCTCATTCAATTGATCAGGAATGCGGCCGCGTATATCATAGGCCATGAAACATACAAGGTCAGCGCCCATATACATCCTCTAACCTTATGATGTCGTCCTCTCCCAAATAGCTGCCGGTCTGAACCTCTATTAACTCCAGGGGAATTACACCGGGGTTTTCCAAACGATGATTTGTTCCCAACGGGATATAGGTGGATTGGTCCTCTGTCAGTAATAACACCTCATCGCCCCGGGTAATCCTGGCAGTACCTCTGACTATAATCCAGTGCTCTGCCCTGTGATGATGCATCTGCAAAGAAAGGACCCCACCCGGTTTCACCGTGATCCGTTTTACCTGGAAACGTTCAGACATATCTATGCTTTCATATGCCCCCCAGGGTCGATAGACCTTGCGATGGTTTATGGATTCCTCTCGTCCTGATGCCTTCAACTGGTTTACAATGGCCTTGACATCCTGGACATGGTCCTTATGAACAACAAGCAGGGCGTCAGAGGTATCCACCACTATTAGGTCTTTTACACCCACGGCGGTCAGCAATCGTGCTTCACTCCGCAGATAACAGTTGTTGACGTCCTTTGTCACCACATCCCCAAGGACCACATTTTCATCTTGATCACGGGGACCCAGTTCTAACAGTGACGCCCAGGAACCAAGGTCACTCCAGCCTGCATCTAACGGCACAACAACGGCGCTGTCCGTCTTCTCCATGATTGCATAATCAACAGAGTCACTTGGGCATTCAGCAAACGCCCCGGTATCAAGACGCAAAAAATCCAGATCCCGTACAATCTTTTCATAGGCCGCAGTGCATGCATTCAGCATCTCCGGAGCAAATTGCTCCAGTTCCTCAAGATACCGGCCGGCCTTGAACATGAACATCCCGCTGTTCCAATAGTACTCTCCAGACTTAATATAATCCTGAGCTGTATCAATATCCGGCTTTTCCACAAAACGATCTACCTGAAAAGCCGGATTGTCAGTATCCAGACGGTCTGACGCCTTTATGTAGCCATAGCCTGTTTCAGGTGCTGTGGGTATGATGCCGAAAGTCACCAGCTTCCCCTGTTTGGCTAACAAAGCGCCGGTTTCAACAGCCTGGCCGAATGCCTGGATGTCGGTAATGATGTGATCAGCCGGTAACACAAACAGCACAGGATCATCTTCCTGCTGTGTCAGACTTAAGGCGGCACAGGCAACTGCCGGCGCTGTATTTCGCCCTACCGGCTCCAACAGGATGGATGGAGACTCCACGCCAATCCGGCGCATCTGCTCGGCTGCCAGAAAACGATGCTGATTGTTACAAACCAGCAAAGGTGTTTCACAATTCTGAAGACCGGACAGGCGTTTGATAGTTGACTGTAACAGAGTTCTATCTTCCACTAGTGAATAAAATTGCTTAGGATAAGCCTCGCGAGATAGCGGCCAAAGACGGGTGCCTGAGCCCCCGCATAAAATTACCGGCACAATCATTGCGCATTTCTCCTAATAAGCTAATAAGCTGTTAAGTTGTTAAGCTCAACAGCTAACAGCTCGCCCGAAGGGCGCTAATTGTCTGCAGTTATGACGTCCCCTTGCGCATAAAGCTTTTGGATAAAGTCTTCGGCCTTGAGCTCGGGATAAACGCTGCACCCTGGTCCTATTCTTATCCCCTGTGGTATTTGGGTTCGAACGCCGATTACAGCGAGCGCCTCGCCCTGTTTACCAATCATGGAATCTCTACCAATACTGACACCTAGGTCAGTTATAGTATTCTCAACCCTGGCTCCTGGTCCAACCTGGGTGTCGAAAAACAGTATTGAATCTTTTACCACTGCCCCTGTTCCTACATATGCCCCTGGGAAAAGGATTGACCTGGCAACTTTTCCTTCAATTCTGACCCCGTTATAAATCCTTGAGTTATTTATTAAGCCCTGGGGGCCGATAAGTGCGGGGCTCCGATCTCTTATTGCCTCGTGATCAAGGTTGGTGCGTACTTGCCAATCGGACAATTTTATTTCTGGACGTTCTCCTAAAAGATCCATATTGGCGGTCCGGTATTCCTCAAGGGTCCGGCTGTATCCCCAATAACCGTGAAATTTGTAACCATATACCTTATGTTTGTTCATTATGGCAGGAAATATGTCTCTGCCAAACTCATGTGAGTCAATTCCTGCGTTTTCCTTCAGGGCTTGGTCCAGGATCTCTGTCTTGAACAGGTATATAGTCATGGAGGCCCAGTTCGATGCAGGGTGGGCAGGTTTTTCTAAATATTCCAGAAGACTACCTCCTCTTTGGTCATCCTCAGAAATCCGGGCCAGGCCGAATCTGGATGAACCAGCCGGAGAAACCTGAACAAAGGAAGCAGTAACATCGGCCCCCATGTCCAGATGAAATTGAATGAGTTTCTGATAATTCATGTGATAGATATGGTCGCCGGATAAAATTAGTACAAGGTCTGGTTTGTGAGCACGGATAAAGTCAAGGTTCTGATATACTGCGTCGGCTGTGCCCTTATACCAGTCTGAAGCATGCAATCCTTGAAATGGAGGCAGAAGAGTGATACCGCGATGTCTGCCTGTCATGTCCCAGGATGCGCCTGTCCCGATGTGTTCTATTAGAGATGAGGATCTGTACTGGCTGAGAATTCCGACTCTCTCGATGCCTGATTGCATGAGGTTACTGAGAGGGAAATCTATGAATCTGTAGAGGCCTCCAAAAGGTACTGTGGACTTGGGCCTGAGGAAGGTAAGGACCCCAAGTTCATCAACCCTACCGCCCGCAAGGACCATAGCTAAAATTTTTGGCATTTGCTAACCTGTGAATAAATCTGAAATTAAAGTTCTAATGAGCTAATTAGTGTCTGAACGAAAAGGCCGTTCAAACACAATGTTGAATTCTAAATGTTGAATTTAAAAAAGAAAATAACATTAATATGTTAATTGTCCATGACCTAAATTGAGAAAACAAAAATTGGGGTTTCCGTTCAGGCACTAATTAGTGCCTGAACGAAAACCCCTCTTTTTGTCATTTCGACCGTAGGGAGAAATCTTTAATGCCTGTATTTTCAGTACGATAAGATTTCTCGCTTTGCTCGAAATGACAGTTTTGGTT
>QNAY01000172.1 GCA_003645605.1 Thermodesulfobacteriota bacterium | reverse complement strand
CCCCCAGATACATCACTTTATTGTTCCAATTTGTGAGCAGATACACATAATATGTCACAGTCATGGGCATTTAAGATTTCTCCCTTCGGTCGAAATGACAATATGGGCGTGAACGCTTACATTAATTTTAACTGTGTAGCGTCGGGCTCTATACATTGAGCAATTCTCAGCTTGGCACTCCTGGCCCTGGGATTGCTGTGCATTTCTTCAGGGCCTGGTACCAGGGGTTTTTTAGTTAAGGGTTTCAATCTGTTATCTTCTTTGAAAGCGATTTTTACCAGACGGTCCTCCAGGGAATGAAAAGAGATAATACACAGTCGTCCTTCCGATATCAGGCAAGACGGGAGTGAGTCAAGGGCCTCTTTAAGGTTGTCGAGTTCTCGGTTCACTGCGATCCGGAGCGCCTGGAAGGTCCGTGTGGCAGGATGAATTCGGCGTGGATGGTATTTCCTGGGAATGGAATTGGCAATCACTTCCGCCAATTCCGCTGAGGTCAGAATCGGGGCTGTCTTCCGCCTGTCATATATGCGTTTGGCGATTCTCTTTGCCCATCTCTCTTCCCCGTATGTTTGAATAAGCTCGGTCAATTTTTTGACCGGAAACTTGTTGACCATGTCAGCAGCAGTCATTGCACCAAAGGCAGAAGAATCCATGCGCATGTCAAGAGGTTCGTCTCTGGAAAAGCTGAAGCCCCTCCCGCTGTTTTCCAGATGGAAGCTTGAGATTCCAAGATCCATGAGTATCCCATCAACTTGCCCTATTCCATTGGATAAAAGAACATCATGGAGATGGATAAAGTTGCTGTTAACGAATCGAACCCTGTCACCAAATAGGGCTAATCTGGATTCGGCCTGTTCCAGGGCCTCTGTGTCACAGTCAAGACAAAGGACCATTTTGACTTCAGGGCACCTTGACAGTATGGCCTCTGTATGGCCTCCCATGCCCAGTGTTGCGTCAACATAGACCCCGCCGGGCCTCAACGACAGGCCATCCAGCACTTCGGAAACCATTACAGGGACATGCATGGTCTCCTTTTTAGCCGCTAATTCCGAATTTAGCGGTGATATCGCTGCTGTACTGGTCAAAGTTATCCCTCGTTTTTTGCAATTCTTTGTTAAGACGATCTTTGTCCCAAATTTCAAAGTGAGTAGACATTCCCTGCAAAACCACGTCCCTTTTCAGTCCTGTCTCTGCACGGAGCTCTGGAGAAATCAATATCCTTCCCTGGCCGTCCAAACGACACTCCACTGCTCCACCAAGCAAATATCTCATCAAGGATAGCATTTCAGGTGGTGGGAATAGATATGGGCCCAACTTCTCTTCTATTACTCGCCATTTCTCAACTTTTATTCGCCACTCATCAACAGGATATGCCAAAAGACAATAGGGAAGGTTGGTGACTATAAGTCGGTCATCGCGGTATTTTCCACGAAGAATGTTCTTATAAAGGGCTGGAATGTTAAGACGGCCCTTAGGATCTAAGATACGTGATCTTCGCCCATCAAACATCGTTTAAGATACCTTTCGCCACTTTTTTCCACCTTACTTCACTATATGCCTATATATTTTAATAAAGGACTGCCTGTCAAGAGAATTAAGAGATAATTTAACCATAAAATATCAGTATGTTATATAATGGAAACTGTGCTTCTCTTTCTTTTTCTATAATTTGCTTTTAAAAATGATGATTCTTGAAAATTGAGACAGAAATATATAAATCACCCCTAATCCCTTTATCGGAAATAAGTGCCATATACTTGAAAAATTTGAGAATTTTTTTTGATTATTACCTGGCGATTAAAAGGGAGGGGGTGGTGGTTTAAAGTGGGGGAAAAAAGAATGAACATCGAATATCGAACATCGAACGTCCAATATCGAATGTTGAGTGGAAGGTGAAGCCCAGCAGCGAAGTCCCCAAAGGACTTTAGCCATAAGCTTCGTATCTCATTAAGGGAATTTATAGGAAGGTCCAAAGATGATTAAAACTTATCCAGCGGGTACCATTAATTAATCGTAATCGTTCACAGGGCACCGCATCTGCTTTGTTGTCGGGCACTTGAAGTACAGGGAGTACGTCTGCGTACCCGTACGCCTCGCATCTGCAGCACCCTGTAAACGCTTACAGTTCGGTGGGTTGCGGTAAAACGGGGTTGCAATCCCGTGAATGGATACAATTAATTTATAACCGTTCACGGATTCAGAGATTTACAGAAATAGCCATTGAACGTTCGGTATTGGATATTCGTTTTTCATTTAATGTTGGACGTTCGATATTCATCTTTCAAAACAACCCCGTACGGAATAAATGCAACATGTGAACGGTTACTGCGGGTCTGACTTGGTCTCAGTGGCTTGTGTTGGAACAGGGTTGGTTTTTTTTATGGGCCGGTATTTACGCCGACGTTGGTATTGATCTACGGCTTTATTGTGTTCAGCCAGAGTCTGGGAAAAACAATGTGTTCCGTTATTTCGTGAAACGAAAAATAAATAATCTTTTTTTGATGGATAGAGAGTCGCCCTGATGGATTCCTTGCCCGGGTTTGAAATCGGCCCCTTGGGAAGACCTTTGTTTACGTAAGTGTTATAGGGAGTCATTTTTCTTAGATCTTTCCATCTGAGACGGCGCTTTTTTACCTTGGTTTCCACCAGTATCCCATAATGGACAGTTGGATCTGCCTGGAGCGGCATGTTTTTTTTCACGCGATTCCAGAATACGCAAGCAATTAGCGGCCTTTCTCTTGACCGCATGGCCTCTTTCTCCACTATGGAAGCAATGGTCACTATATCGTGGATTTGAACACCTAATTCTTCCGTTCTGCGGCTGAATTCTTCTGAATTCCATACTTCCTGGAAATGATTTACAAAGGTGCGGAGCATCTCACGTGCCGTGGCGTCCTTGGTCAATTGATAGGTGTCAGGGTAAATATAGCCCTCGGCGCTATCAGCCTTTATGCCCAGGGTTCTTAAGATATTTTTGTCTCTTGCTACATTGAGAAATGAGTCGTTCGCTATCAATTTCGCATTTGCAAGAAGGTCATCTATTTGAAACAGGTTATAGCCCTCGGGGATGGTAACCATATATTGGCGGATTTTCCCCTGGACCAGGTAATCCAGGATCTCGATAGGCGTTTTGGCTGGAGAGAGTTCATATTCTCCTGCCTTGATTCTGGTTGTTGCATCCTCCCACCAAGCCAGGCAATAAAAGGCCCTTTTTGATTTGATTAAACCTTTTGTCTCAAGTAGTTGTGCTACTGAGGAAAAGGTACTCCCTGTTGGAATTAATACGACCTGATTTTTGCCTGTTTCCGAAACAGGCAGCATACATTCTTTCCAGATCTGATAACCGGACAGAAAAACCAAGTAGAATAAAACAGGCAACCAAAATTCACGTATTATGCGCATATTCTTTAGATTGGGGTTTTTCGTAAAATGATCGGTTCCAGGTTCAGGGTTCAGGATTCAAAGGTTATAGTCTGTTGATATCCTTAACTTTATAATATAATGCTTAAATTAATCTCTTTCACCCAATGGGTGAAAAATAACATTCGCCCCTAATGACGCTTTATCCTTTTGTTAACAGCCAGTCAGGGCTTTTCAACCGGGAACCGTGAACGTTGAACCGCTTAACCCAGGTTCTAATATGTTTTGGGCTGATTGCCCCTTCCCGTATAATTTCAGGAGGGTCAGTGCATACATCAATGATCGTGGATGGTGCACCTCCGGATGTGGGGCCCCCGTCCAGTATATAGTCAGGGGGACAAGATCGTAACTGATCCGCAACTTTCTCGGCCTTATAAGTGGCGGGATGTTCTGAGAGGTTTGCACTGGTTGCGGTCATGGGATTCCCCAGGGTTTGTACCAGAGAATGTGCCCATGAATGGCTTGAAATTCTTACGCCCACCTTGGCTGTATCTGCACAAAGCGGCCATGGTAACCCAAGTTTAGCTGGCAAAAGCAGTGTCAATGGACCCGGCCAAAAGCGCTCCATCAAGGTAACTGCCGGCGGCGGAACCCGGCTGACCAGATGGATAAGATCCGAAGTATCTGAAATGAGAATCAAAAGTGGTTTGTGCCTTGGCCTTTTTTTGATTACATAGATTCGCTCAAGGGCATCGATGTGTTTTATTGAGGCCCCAAGCCCATAGCTTGTCTCTGTGGGAAAGGCTACCACTCCACCTTTCTGCACTATATCTGCAGCTCGTTGGATCAATATGCTGTCAGGTGATGGGACCATATAATATTTACCAAATTAGTGCCTGAACAAAAACCTCTCTTTTTGTCATTTCGACCGTAGGGAAAAATCTTTAATACCTGTATTTTCAGTATGATAAGATTTCTCGCTTTGCTCGAAATGACAGCTTTGGTTAGTT
>QNAY01000171.1 GCA_003645605.1 Thermodesulfobacteriota bacterium | reverse complement strand
TGCTGAGTCGAAGGCCCTGGAATATCTCTATGGACTCAAGACGGTGGGAGATGTTGCCCGCGTTACCATGGCAAAATATGACCACACCTCTTGGCGAGTCAGCCGGGATGAACCAGCCTGAGAGCTTGACTCCATCCGGGGCTTTAAAGGAAACCGATTTATACGATAAACCGATTTGGTCCGGTGTCGCGACTATCTTATTAGTGGGAAAATAGATGAGGCGTGATTGGGTAAAAAATATAAAAGCGGCAAGGCCGACATAAATAGCAATAATAAGAATTACGGACTGTAGAAAAATTTGCCACATATGCGACATACAATAAATGTTAAGTGTTGAATTAAGGTATGGATTCCCTCTAGTCCTTTACTTCGTCACCTACAAAGCCTATCTGATCTATGGGGTTTATTACCGTAGTCGCCACGTTCTTCAGGTGTGCTGAAACGCGTTTTATGTAGCGCAGGATCAGCACCACCGCCAGGTACTCATTTGGTATGAGTTCCTCTCCGATGGCAGACTGAAAAATTTCCTCCAGATTCTTATCGCAGGTCCCGCCGATATACTCATAGTCCTTGATTGCCTTCCGGGCCTTGTTTGCACTGTTTCTTTCATAAGCATATTTGACCGTGCCAAAAAGGGCCATTGTTCTGCTATGCAGGTTCTTAACAAGCTCTTCCTTTTTACCTAGGGAACAGCGTTTTGACATCATATCTGCCAATTCCGCGATGTTCTTTGTGTAATCACCAATACGTTCCAGATCTACTACCACAGTCAGGAGCACAATGGCATCTATGATATCCTGCCCCCGGCAAAATACCAGTTGTTCCATGACCTTTCGCCGGACCGCCCGCTGGACCCGGTTGATGTCCTGGTCCAGATGCTTGATTTGGTTCAAGACATTGACATCCGGTGTCTTGAGTAAAGTCTGCATGACTATGTCAAACATCCGCCGGCCATGGTCCAGCATGTTCAGGGCCTCATTACGGGCATCGGAGACAAGCCCTGTTTTTTCAGTCAAGAATTTGAAGATTCTGGATAGCATAATTTCTCCTTATGTGAATCTTATTTCATCCAATGCCTAAGAGACAAGCCAGACCCTGTGTATTGGCTAAGCCGATAAGGACCAATGGCAAAAGAAAGAATACAACAGCCACATAAACAAAGGCATAGGCCCTATGTTGGGAAACAAGCTTTCCCATGCCTCGTGCCAGACCCAACGGTATCTTGCGGATTGCCGGAATAGGATAAATTAGCAGGATACCCGAAACATTAAAAAAGAGGTGCAGAGAGCAATAATGAGACCGGCCGGTCCTTGACCACCCACTGCCCCGGTGGCCATGGCTGCCAGGAGGGCAGTCACTGTTGTCCCCACATTGCTTCCGAGAGTTATGGGAAAAATAGTCCTCAATCTGACAATCCCGGCCCCGGCCAGAGGGACCAGCAAAGAAGTGGTAATGGAGCTGCTCTGGACAATGGCAGTGCAGATTGCTCCGACCGCCATACAGGCCAGGGCGGATTTACCCAAAAAGTGGTCAAAAACCACTGCAACACGATCCATCATCAGTATCCGCATAATGCGGGCTATCCCCCAAAGGGACAAGAAAAGGACCACCAACCCCAGGGCCAGGAGAATAATACCCGCCCATGGATGGTCCAACACATTTTGCAGACCTTTGTAAACAATAAGTACCGCCGGCTTAGTAATAGCCTTTACTGAACTCGTATAAGTCACTCCATGGGCATGGGTAAGCAGTCCGGCGAACCATGTAGCTGTTTTTTGAAGATAGCCCGTATACATCTCAACGGGTAAAAGCACTGCTACGGAAAAGAGATTAAAGAAGTCGTGTACAGTTGCCGCAGCAAAGGCCCGTCGAAACTCCACGGCCCTGGTGATATGGCCTATGGAAACCAGTGTATTCGTGACCGAGGTGCCTATATTGGTTCCCATGATAACCGGCACTGCATTGGCCACATCCAGAGCGCCGGATGATACAAGGACCACAACCAGACTGGTGGTGGCAGAGGAACTCTGGATGAGGCTGGTGGCTAAAATCCCTACAAAAAGGCCCACAAAAGGATTGCTGGTCAGGGCAAAGAGTTTCTGCGAAAAACCGGCCCCAAAGTACTTGAACGCAGTCTCCATACTACTGATACTGACCAGGAAGAAATAGAGCAGTACAATGAAGAGGAAGATCATCACGGCAGTACGCCGGGATGATTCACGGGAATCAGATGATTGGGGAGAGTGAATACCTGAACCTGGGTTATCGTTCATATTGCTATATACTCAGATTTTGTAACCATTCACGGGACTACAACGCCCGTTTTACCGCAACCCCACCGGACTGTAAACGTTTACAGGGTGCTGCAGATGCGAGGCGGAGGGTATGCAGACGTACTCCCTGTACTTCAAATGCCCGACAACAAAGCAGATGCGGTGCCCTGTGAACGCTTACCAGATTTTATTGTCCAAAGATGCCCCTTATTAATTCATTTGCTGCATCCGGTTTGGCATCCTTGTCTTTGTCCTTGGTCTTCTTTTTCCCTGAAAGGGCTGTACCTAGTTCCTCTACGGCCTTTTTGCGAACGGTCTCTTTTACCTTTTTCTGCACCCCCGCCGTATCCAGGGTGGGATACGGACGTGTCACAGTTCCGGCAAGTTTGAGGCGGATCTCTGTCTCACCCGTTTCATCCGCAAGGTATTTGGCCACTGAAGCACGCTTTTTGAGCTTTTCACTCAACTCCGGGGAAAAGCGCAAGGTGACCGGTAAATCCAGCTTGCCGTCAAGGCCAACGGTCCCTTTGGCTTGAGCATTGACATCCTTGCCGGTCATCCGGGTCTTGAGAGCCACCTGTCCCTTAATAATATGGAGTGAACCATCGAGGTCTTCAAAGGACATATTGTTAAGTTCGTCAAGCCCAAGGAGTTTGGCTACCGCCACGGTCACCGGAGTATTACTTACCCGCCCGTCATGAAGGCCGTATGTGCCGTCAACAATGAGGGCGTTGCGGAGCTTGGGCCATTCAGTACCGGCCCCGGAAAAGGTTAAATGGGACTGCAATGCACCGAAGATCATATCCTTGACCTCAGGTGCCAGACATGCCAGCAGCTGCTCTACCTTAACGGACTCCACCTCCAACTGTCCATCGTATGACAGACCGGGTTTGTTAAGGTCCGCTTTTATTTTACTGCGCACCTGTCCATCAGCCACCTTGGAGGAGAGATCTTTCACAGTTAATATGCCCTTATCAAGACCGTATTCAAGCAAAAAATCCTTCACTTCAAGCCCTTTGTACAGGGTCTGACCAATCTTGATCTCTCCTGCAGCCTTGAAACCAGGAGGCAAAGCTGCTCCAGAGGCGGAGGGGGAAGTTGTTTTTTTATCTTTAGAAGGCCCTTTTCCCACTTTTTGAGATGCCGCAGGCAGACCTGCTGCAAGGGCAAGGAGATAGTCGATGTTAATGGCATCGCTTACTATATCTAACCGGATGTCGGGCACCTTTGCATAGTTTTTCACCTCTCCGCTGAGACGGACCTGCTCCTTTTCGAGGCTGACGTCCACTGTGTAGCCCAGCCGGTCCTGATCAAAATAGCTCTTTCCAAAAACATGGGGCCTGAGTTCTCCATATTCGGCATCCGCCTCAAAACGCAGGTCTCCTTGATATCGCAACGATGCCAAATCACGGCCGAGGTTCAGAGAGACCTTGAGGTCGGCCTTTACGTCTGCGTCAGGAATTTCCTCGAGCGCATCACGGACAACGAGATGCGCCTTATCAACAATTACCTTGTTCACGGTGAGAGCAAGGGGAAGGGCGGCTGATACAGGCTTTCCAGTGTTTGCAGGCACAGGTTTTTCAAGCTCAGCTGCGGCTAACACTGCCAGCGTCTCGAAATTAAATTGCCCATCCTTGTCGCGAAACACCCGTACGTACAGGGCATCAAGGCGTACTTTGCTCACTACTATCTTCTTCTGGAGCAGTGGTAATAGATCATAGCGCAGCACAAATTCTTTTGTACTAACAAAAACAGTATGACCGTCCGTTTCCTTCACTGTAAAGTCTTTCACAGTGATGCCACTGAAAAGGCTCACGTCGATCTCACCTATCTGGACAGTTCTGCCCAGGGCCTTTTCCGCCGGGGGAATTACCAGGGCCTTGACACGGTCTTCGGTCAGATAGAAATGTACAAAAAGCGACAGCCCAACCAGCACTATGCCAATCAACACAAAAAACGTCACAAGTATTTTGCCCAGTTTTCCCATGATGCTGTTCCCCTTTCTTTGAGACTTATACCTAGTGCAGTGTCTCTTAAATTCTGCACGCTATATCGGCAATACAAAAAGTGCATAATATGGTTTTATATTTCAGCCATTTTCAACATTTTTATCTAACATTTTCAACAGGATACAT
>QNAY01000170.1 GCA_003645605.1 Thermodesulfobacteriota bacterium | reverse complement strand
CCCTCTTTTTGTCATTTCGACCGTAGGGAGAAATCTTTAATGCCTGTATTTTCAGTACGATAAGATTTCTCGCTTTGCTCGAAATGACAGTTTTGGTTAGTTTTCGTTCAGACACTAAATAACGTCCCAAGTATGGAAAAATGGGAAAATTAATACCGCTACAGAAACTTATTGACCTTGATGAACTTCAAGCTATTCAGAATAGTTTTGCAAGTACAGTAGGCACATCTTCAGTAATTTTTTCGCCTGAAGGCGTGCCCATAACCTACTTTTCCAATCCAACCGGTTTTTGTTCCCTGATTCAGTCAACAGATGAAGGCAAGAAACGCTGTTTTCAATGCTTCATGAGGATGAGCCGGAAGGCACTAAAGTTAAAAGAGCCGAAAATTCTGTATTGCTTTGCCCATGGTGGTCATTTTGTCGCGCCGATTATTATTGAAGGTGTACACAAGGGAACCATGTTTGCCGGTCAATTCATACCACATGATTTTTCTCCTGAGCAGTTAAAGGATATTGAAAAGTTAGCAGGAGAGATAAATCTGGACCCCGGACTACTGCTTGAAAAAGCTAGAAACATGCGCGTGGTTGAGGAAGACGTGGTCTGGAATTATTCAGCTTTATTGCTTCATATAGTGGGTGTACTCGCAAAGTTGGGGGCGCAAAAGGCCGGACTGAGACGGGGAAAGGATGAACTGCAAAAGGCACGTGACGAACTGGAAATCCGTGTGCAGGAACGTACTGCTGAACTGAAGCAGGGAATCATTGAGCGCAAAGAGGCTGAGATGACGGTGCGCAAAGAGAGGGATACAGCGCAACGGTATCTTGATATCTCCGGAGTCATGTTCGTAGTTATTAATTCTGATCGGAAAGTCAGGCTTATAAACAGAAAGGGCTGCGAGATCCTGGGATATAGGGAAGAGGATATCATTGGTGAGGACTGGTTTGGCAATTTTCTCCCGGAAAGAATCAGAGATGAAGTAATAGGGGCTTTCGAATCGTTGATGGCAGGAGATGTTGAGTCGGGTGAGTATCATGAGAACCCTGTTTTGACAAAGAGCGGCAATGAGAGAGTTATATCCTGGCACAATTGTATCTTAAGAGATGAAGAAGGCAATATCCAGGGAACATTAGGTTCCGGAGAGGACATCACCGGGCGCAAACAGGCCGAGGAGGAACTGAAAAAAACAAATCAGGAATTAGAAAAGGCCGTAGATCTGGCCAGGCAAATGGCTACCCGGGCCGAAGCTGCCAATATTGCCAAAAGCGAGTTTCTGGCCAACATGAGCCACGAGATACGCACTCCAATGAACGCAGTCATAGGTTTCACGGATATGCTGCTTGATTCCGATCTGAATGATAGCCAGATTGATTACGCAGAAACGATCAGGAGCAGCGGGAATGCCCTGCTCTCTGTAATCAACGATGTTCTTGATTTTTCCAAGATCGAGGCCGGAGAGATGGATTTTGAAAAGATTGACTTTGATCCGGAACTCCTTGTCTATGATGTTTGTGAACTCACCCACCCCAGGATCGGTACAAAACCGGTAGAGATCCTATGCCGTATCGGGAATAACCTGCCTTCACATGTAAGGGGAGATCCCGGACGATTCAGGCAAGTCCTGATCAACCTGATGGGCAATTCTTGCAAGTTTACAGAGTCCGGTGAAATTGAACTCTCTCTGGATGTTGAAGAAGAAAAAGATGATTGGGTAAAGCTCCATGCTGCAATACGTGATACAGGTATCGGCGTTCCGAAAGACAAATTATCCGCAATATTTTTGCCCTTTCAGCAGGCCGATGGATCAACAACAAGAAAATACGGAGGTACAGGTCTGGGGCTATCCATATGCAAGAAGATATCAAAGCTTATGGCTGGAGACGTCTGGGCGGAAAGCCGCGCGCCAGTCAATCAACAAGTCCCTGGAAGTATTTTTCACTTTACTGCATGGTTTAAAAAAGCGGAAGATAAAAAAGTTAGAAGATTTACTTCTGTGTCGCTCTCTAACAAGAAGGCCCTTATCATTGATGATAACCAGACCAATTTAGATATATTGATACACCTTCTCGAGTCGGTCGGCATGCGTGTAGTTGCTCTTGGAAACGGTGCGGATGTTGTCCCAACATTAAGAAATGCCCTTGAGTCCGGAGATCCGTTTGATTCTTGCATTATTGATATTCACATGCCAGGCATGAGCGGCTATGAAGTAGTAAAACAGATTCGCAATCCCCAAACATCGATCCAGGGTTTTCAATCAACAATCAACAATCAACAATCATCAATTCAAAGTCTTCCCGTGCTTGCCCTATCCTCTTTGATGGAGCGGGATGCCAAAAAATGTGGAGAGGCCGGATTTGATGGCTTCCTGAGCAAGCCGATTCGCAGGAAAAAGCTTTACAAGATGCTGGAAAGAATGATTGGTAAAAGGAAAGTTGAGGGCAAAAAAGATAAAGCAATAAAAGAAAAGATCATTACCCAATATTCAGTCCGAGAAGAGATGAAACGTTCTGCGCGTATTCTTCTGGCAGAGGACAATCCTGTCAACCAGAAGCTGACAAAGATGATGCTGACCAAAGCCGGGTACCAGGTAGAGGTGGCTGATAACGGCAAGGAAGCTTTTGAAAAATATACCTCATCTCCAGAGAATTTTGATCTTATCTTCATGGATATTCAGATGCCGGAGATGGACGGCTTTGCCGCTACGCGTGAAATTCGAAAACAATCAACAATCAACAATCATCAATCATCAATCAAAAGGGTTCCGATCGTTGCAATGACCGCTCACTCAATGAAGGGTGACAGAGAAAAATGTATTGAAGCGGGCATGGATGACTACATCACAAAGCCTATCAAAAGGGAGCTTGTCTTTAAGATCCTTGAAAAGTGGGTTTTTAGGAAAGGTTTTAATGAATTTTAAGGAATTAGCAGAGAATCTTGGATTGGAAGAAGATGAATATCTTGAATTGATTGATCTTTTTGTTGAGGTCGGGAAAACCGATCTGGACAAACTCCAATCCGGCATTGATGACGGAAATGCAGAGGATGTGGCCAAGAGCGCTCATTCCCTGAAAGGCGCTTCCGGCAACCTTGGGTTAATGGAGTTTTTCCAGATTGCAAAAGAAATCGAAGAAAAAGGACGAAACGGTCAACTTGAGGGAACAGCAGAAGCTGCGCAGGCGTTAAAAGAACGGCTGAAAGCTGTTGCTGAGTTTTCTCGAAATGCCTAAAGTCGCAGATGCGGTGCTCTGTAAACACAATCCACCGTACATGTAAGCGTTTACAGGGCACCGGATGTCACCATATTGCAGAGTAACTCCCTGTAGTTTATGCCTGCCTCTTTGAACCCCTGGGTGCCGAAATTCATATTCGCCTCGAGGATAAGGATTTTTCCCTGATGCTCGCACATGTCAAGCCCCACAAAATCAAAACTGCACCGGATAGCAACATCCAGTGCCAGGTCCAGGATATCTTCAGGGACAGAATCAAGTGTAATCCTCCCTCCCCTGGCCACATTAGTGCGGAATTCCCCCGGGGCTGATTCCTTCCAGTAGGCATGGACAATGCGTTTGCCCAGAATTACCACCCGAAGGTCTCTTTCCATAGGTATATATTGTTGAATATAGGCTATCCTGGTCTTACTGAGATATGCCTCCAGATCACTCTTGTTCTTAATCAGAAAAACTCCTTCTCCCTTTGATGACCCAATAGGCATCTTCCCTACACAAGGAAAACCAAAATAGTCGAGGATTTTCATCTTCTGTTGTTTGCCGTAAAACAGGCGGGTTTCAGGTGTGGGGACGTCCAGGAGATTAAACAGAAGCGTCTGCTTTATCTTATTACCCAGATGTCGATAGCATTGCACACTGGGAAAGGTCTTTTTCCCCATTGCATCCAGGGCATCTGCAAAAAATATGGTCGGGAAATAGACCTTGGAGGCATTCTGGATCAGTGCCCTCTCCTCTGATGAATAATCTGCCAGGTTGGTCCTAACTCCGATAGAAAGCACTGATGGGCAGCGTCTTAGCTGGTAACCCAGGGCAATCCGCAAAGCTTGGTCATCCAGGGTGATTTTATCCGCCATCTTCGTAACCTCAATTCCTCAATTCCTCAATCCCATCCACAGATTACGCAGATTATCGCAGATTATTAAAGAACAATTAGGCATCCTTCATTCACCAGTTTACACTTTTTTAAAAAAGTGTGTATTATCGAATCGTAACCGTTCACGCTAATGTGTCATGATTCGCGCTGCCATGTCATTTCGACTAAAGGGAGAAATTTTTACCATCCAGAACTCAGGTTTTTCCAGTTTGGGTTCATCCGGTTCACTAATTGATTCTTCTTCTCTCTTCGCCATTTCTTTTTCTCTGGCAATAGCAGCAGTTACGTCTTGCGTTTCTTCAAAATAAACCAGCTTGTTCACGT
>QNAY01000169.1 GCA_003645605.1 Thermodesulfobacteriota bacterium | reverse complement strand
ATGACAATATGGGCGTGAACGTTTACATCTAGGTTTTAGGAATTTGCTTGGCGATTGCACCGCAGTATTTCATTTTCCGTTACGATAATATCCATTCTCTGGTCATGGGTTTTTAGGGGAATTTCCTGAACGACCTGAAGGCTGAAGGCAAGTCCTATGCGAAGGGCTTGAGGGGCCTCTATAGATAAAAAACGATCGAAGTATCCTCCTCCGTAACCATATCGGCCGCATTGGCGGTCAAATACACTGCCGGGAACTACTACCATGTCTATTTGGGATGGTGGTATTAATGGGGCCACCTTTACATCCGGCTCTAGTATTCCATAGGCTCCGGGCCTGAGGCCTTTTCCCCAATCCTTCAAGAGATAAGTTTCGAGCCGCCTGTTTGTGACATCTGTCTTAGGGACAGCCACTTCAAGTCCGCTATTGAGCCTCTCTCTGATGAGTTGATGTGTATCTACTTCGCTCCTGAAAGAAACATAGATAAGTGGCATCCTGCTATTCTTGTATTCTTCAAGTTTTCTGAAGCTGTCAGTAATTTTTTTGCTCAGATAGCTTATGGTAGAGAAGGAAAAACGATCCCGTTTAGACAGGATTTGGCTTCGATAAGAAAAGGAATCAGGAAAGGGCATTTATTTAAAAAACGAGGTTGATTACTGGGATTGATAATAAATACGAATACAGGAGGTTTCTCGTACACAGGAATTTTGCCAAACAGGCTTGCAGTTCCTGTCTCTCAGCACAACGTTTCTGCCTGAGGAAAGAAATCTTATAGATCTTGCTAACAGACAAAGGCATCCATCTCTGCCGAAGAATTTTGATCCCACTACTTTCACGTCTTCTCCATCATTGAGTTTAAGTGCAATTCGCCTGACAAACCATCGCGGAGCAACAATGACCCTGAAAATCCGGGATCCTGATTGAAGAGTAAAGCACTGGAGTTTCATATAGGGCCTTGCCGCACATTGTTTGATAGTTCCTCTGATTACTATCTCTGTATTTTCGTCATAACCAATACTTCCGGCATGAGCAGAGTGAGTATTGGTTAATAATAAAATGACAAATAAGAAAAAAAATGAAGAATAAGCAGCTTTTGGATCAACCTTGTATACATTCATGGCTACTTACCGTGCATCTGATCGACTTTGGGGAAACGCTTGCAATATTCTTGTCTCCTGAAATTGTTCAAAAAAATACATGCAGATTACATACCTTTTGGATGTCCATACGTTATTAAATCAATTTACTGAAAATATCAAAAATTTTTATCATTTCAAAAGATTTTAATCAAGATCGCAATAAACACAACATGCAATAATTGCATGAACATGCAATAATTGCACTTAGTGAATGCATTTTTTGCACTAACTTGGCCTTGTTACTATCCTGTGTTTCTGGTGGACACTTATAAATTCTTCGGGAATAACCGTTTTTTATTTAAATTCAGGGTAAGCGTTCACAGGGCACCGCATCTGCTTTGTTGTCGGGCACTTGAAGTACAGGGAGTACGTCTGCGTACCCTTCGCCTCGCATCTGCAGCACCCTGTAAACGCTTACAGTTCGCTTGCAGTAAAATGGGCGTTGTAATCCCGTGAACGGTTACAATTCAGGAAACCCGTGACTTGTGAGTAGTCTGTGGTTGGAGTGCCCGGAGCTTCCGGGGAAGGATGTGACAATATAAAAAAGAAGGCCTCCTTGAAAAATTCCAAGAAGGCCTTCGGGGAGAGGAGGGTTGGGAAGAATAAAAAGTTTTTTTTAATTGTGTTCGTGTATGTTTATGTATATTATAAGCAAACATCGTGCCATCTATTTCAGAAAACCATATTCCTTTAGTTTGTACTGAAGTGTTCTAATTGAAATACCTAATATTTCTGCGGCCTTACGTCTATTTCCATCTGTTCCCATGATGGTTGCCTCAATGGCTTCTTTTTCCATGTCTCGTATACTGCGAAACCGTTTAGTGGCTGACTCAGGCGTAACCTCGATAAGTGAGGCTGTTAACGGGGGCAGTGTCAGCCTGGAGTCCCGGCTTAAAATAATGGCTCGCTCAATGACATTATGTAGTTCCCGCACATTTCCGGGCCATTCGTAGGATTTTATCTGCTTTAGGGTGTCATCTGATATTTCCGAGACTTTTTTCCCTACCCGCGCAGATATAGACCGGACAAGGTAGTTGGCCAGCATCCGTATTGCCTCAAAGCGCTTTTTCAAAGGAGGAAGGGTAATTGGAAAAACATTTAAACGATAGTAAAGGTCTTCTCTAAAGCGTTTTTCACGTATCCCTGCCATCAGATCCTGGTTGGTGGCGGCAATTATTCTAGCGCTGGTATTAAGGGTGGTAATGCCTCCTACCCTTTCAAATGTTCTTTCCTGGAGTATTCGCAGGAATTTTGCTTGAGCTGACAGTGGCATTTCTCCTATCTCGTCCAGGAATATGGTCCCATTCTGGGCAAGTTCAAATTTTCCCCTCTTGGCCTTGATCGCTCCTGTAAACGCCCCTTTTTCATGTCCGAAGAGTTCAGACTCAATAAGCGCTTCAGGTATTGCCGCACAATTCAGCTCTACAAAAGGACCTTTTCGTCCGCTTAAATGATGAATAGCTTTGGCTACAAGGCTCTTTCCTGTACCGCTTTCTCCCTGAAGTAATACTGTGGCGTCTGTCTTGGCCACATGCTGTATTTCGCTCCACACCTCCTCCATACCGGCAAAAATGACATCAGTAGGTGGGAGGCCTTCGGCAAGTTGGTTTCTCCATAGAGTATCCACCGCCATGAGGGTCTGGCGCTCCACCACTTTTGCTACTGCCATCCGCAATTCATCCGGATCTTTAAGGGGCTTTATAAGATAGTCTAAAGCTCCTTCTTTCATAGCCTCCACAGCATTTTCCACAGACGCATAAGCTGTAAGTATTATAAAATCGATTTCCGGCTTTTCTGATCGCACCTTTTTTAAGAGATCCAGGCCGCTGATATCAGGCATTTTGAGGTCTGTGATTACAAGATTGGGAGAAAAGTCGCCAATTGTGCCAAGGGCTTTGATGCCGCTGTTGGCGGATTTTGCTTGATAGCCCGCCTGAGTAAGGATTCGGCTCAGGAGAGCTGTCAAGGGCATTTCGTCGTCTACTACTAGAATGCGAAAATTATTAGGTTCCATAGGCATTTTTTTGTTTCTAATCTAATAATTTCAGCTTATTCTAGCAAGGAATTATGGATTGTCTTTTTCTTATAAATCCCATATCCGGGGCCCATGCGGGGAAAAAAATTGCCGCTGAACTAGAGCGTGGTCTGCCCAACCGGGGTCTCATCAAGCATGTTGTCTTTACTGATCCTGAACATCTGGAGACTCAGGTACTGTCCTTGGCTTCAGGCCGTGACCTGATTGTGGTTGCAGGGGGTGATGGCACTGTATCAGCGGTTGCACGCATACTTGGTACCCTTGACAGGCCCCCGCCGCTTGCCATTCTGCCGCTTGGTACAGGAAACGATCTGGCCAGAAGCCTGGGCTGGTGGAAAGTATGGAATCAGGGTGGCCTTGATTATTTCCGGTCGGGGATTAGCGCCGGGAAGGTTGAAGCAATGGACCTCTGGTCCTGCGGAGAAAATTCCAGATTTATAGGATATGCGGGTTTAGGCTTGGACGCAAGGGTAGTAGCGTCTGTTTCGCAAATACGTCTGAAACGTTTTTGTCATAATTTTGGCAAAAGATGGAATCAGTTTTTTTATATTGCTCTTGGCCTGAAACATATTCTTTCGATTATGCTCAAGTTTGGTTCGACCGAGATGGATGTGTATTTTTTTGATAAAAAGGGAAACATGAATCAAATCAGGTTAAGAAACCATGATACTTTGATCCTTTCTAATATCGAATACTATGCAGGTGGCGGGGCTCTTTCATCCGTGTCTTGCTGGAGCGACGGGAAATTAGAAGCCTATGTCATTCCCACTGTAATGGCATATCTCGGGCTGCTATTGAGAGGGCGCATTACTTTTCTTTCAAGTCCCAGAGCCACTTATCAGGCATGTTCTGTAAAAATTATCCGGAAACAGAATTTTCCTGTACAGCTTGATGGTGAATGGGCGCGAGAATGTACTGCAAGAGATACTATTAAAATAGAACGGGTGAGGGCTTTACCTGTACTCATCCCTCCTGCCAGCTTTGTTGTAAAAGAAACTGTCGGCAGCCGCTGGTCCAAGAGCCCTATCCTAAAAAGAGATATTTCATCAATACTGCCGGATCCTGCTACTGCGGGTAATTAAACCTTTTTAAAAAAATTTGTCTCGCGCTTCGTTTTGTCCGAAGAGTAAAATAAATAGGTAGTGCCTGAACGAAAACTAACCAAAACTGTCATTTCGAGCAAAGCGAGAAATCTTATCGTACTGAAAATACAGGCATTAAAGATTTCTCCCTACGGTCGAAATGACAAAAAGAGGGGTTTT
>QNAY01000168.1 GCA_003645605.1 Thermodesulfobacteriota bacterium | reverse complement strand
CGTTAAAGGATTTACCGAAAAATACAACGTGAACAAGCTGATTTATTTTGAAGAAACGCAAGACGTAACTGCTGCTATTGCCAGAGAAAAAGAAATAAAGAAATGGCGAAGAGAGAAGAAGAAGCAATTAGTGAATCGGATGAACCCAAACTGGAAAGATCTGAGTTCTGGATGGTAAAGATTTCTCCCTTTGGTCGAAATGACATGGCAGTGCGAATCATGACACATTAGCGTGAACGGTTACAGTTAAGGATATCAGCAAACCATAACCTTTGAACCTGGAACCCTGAACCTGGAACAGCTCAATAGGTCATAAGGGGATATTTTGATGGAGTGTCAAAAGGAAGAAAACATAAAAAGGTGCAACTGTACATATGAACCCTGCCCCAAAAAGGGTATATGCTGCGAGTGTATAAAATATCACCTAAAAATGCGTCAACTCCCGGCCTGCTGTTTTCCGTCTGAGGCAGAGCGTACTTATGACAGGAGCTTTGAGTTGTTTGCAAAGCTCGTACAGAAGGGAACAATATAATTTACGTAAGCGTTCACAGGGCACCGCATCTGCTTTGTTGTCGGGTACTTGAAGTATAGGGAGTACGTCTGCGTACCCGTACGCCTCCATCTGCAACACCCTTAAACGCTTACAGTTCGGCGGATTGCGGTAAAGTGGGCGTTGTAACCCCGTGAACGGTTATAATTTTACCTACAAGATCATAGATATGAGAATCTGTTATTTTAACAGATACTATCTCTCCGCAATCGGCGGTCCCTTCGTTTATATAGACTATCCCATCAATCTCAGGGGCCTGATGTCTGGTCCTGCCAACAAGAAGAAGCTCTGTTTCAGAGCTTATTCCTTCAACAAGCACCTGTTCAACCCTGCCGACCATGTCTGAATTTTTGGCCATGGATATCCCGGCCTGAATATTCATAATTTCATCTTTTCGGGCCATTGCTGTTTCCGGAGATACTTTTCCTGGCAATTTGTTTGCCATACACTCTTTTTCATCAGAATATACAAAACAACCAAGGTGCTCAAACTCCCACTTTTCCACAAAACTCCTTAATTTTTGAAAATCTTCTTCAGTCTCCCCAGGAAAACCCACCATAACCGTTGTTCTGACAGCAGCATGCGGGAGCAACTTACTTATCCAAGACATTAAATCCTCAATGACCTTGATGTCATATTTTCTCCCCATAGACCTGAGAATATTCGTGCTTGCATGTTGAATGGGAATATCCAGATAGGGACAAATAGCAGTATTTGAAGCAATGGTTTCAAGAAGTCTGATATTTACTTTGCCCGGGTGCAGATAGAGCAATCGAAACCACGGCAAATTCGTTTTTCCGGCCAGAGCTTCCAACAGATCAGGAAGAGTCTTTTCGTCATCCCTGTAAGCTGTAAGATCCTGGGCTACCAGTGTTATTTCCTTAACCCCTTTTGTGGCCAGCGAGTTAACCTCCGACACTATTTCCGCAATGGGGCGCGACATTTCTTTGCCTCTTAACATGGGAATCAGGCAATAAGTACATCGATTTGAGCAACCCTCTGAGATCTTGACATAGGTCCTCCACGGAGGGGTTGTCAATACCCTGGGGTCCGGCGATTGTACCTGGTGTTGTACTGTCTGATCTTCGATGAGCGTTACAAGTGATTGGGGTGATCCTGTGCCGAGAAAGATGTCAACCTCAGGCAGTTCCTTTTTTAGATCGTCGCCGTATCTCTGAACCATACATCCCATAACCACAAGGACCTGACTAGCCGTTTTTTCCTTTGCAACAGCCAGAATTGTATCTATGGACTCGGATACGGCCTCTTCTATGAATCCGCAGGTGTTTACTATCAGCAAATCCGCTTCTTGAGGATTATTTGTGAGTTTTAGTCCCGAGTTTGTTGAGCCAAGGGAGCCCAGAGCTACCTCGGTGTCTATGGTGTTCTTGGGGCAACCAAGGCTTATGGCAAAGACTTTCATTATGAAAAAAGAGTAAAGGAAGAGGAAGAGGTGATCAGGGAGATTGCCACGGCACTTCAGTTCGCTCTTTCAACTGATTTTTCCCATCTACCCAGACCAGGATGCTTTTGCCCCCGGCTATTTCGTCTTTAGAATACAAACCATAAGATGCTATAATTATCAGGTCGCCGGGTGATCCTTTTCTAGCAGCAGCCCCATTAAGGCATATAGAGCCGGAGCCTCTTTCTCCTTCTATGACATAGGTGTCAAACCTGCTGCCATTTGAAATATTATAGACCATTATTCGCTCAAAAGGTAAAAGGTCAGCAGCCTCCATCAAGCCGGAATCTATAGTAATGCTTCCTTCGTAGTTGAGATCTGCCTCAGTGATTGTAGCTCTATGGATTTTTGATTTAAGCATTGATCGTAACATATCTAATTCTTAATTTACTTGTATTTCATTGCTTAAGCAAGATGTTGTCGATCAGACGAGTTTTTCCGACCCATACCGCCAGGGCGAGAAGAGTCTCACCAACAATCTCCCGGCGCGGCTTCAGGCTCTCAGGGTCTCCGAGAAAAACATAGTCAGTCTTTGTGTTGCTAAAGGATTGGATGTGATTTTTGATAGCTTGGATAACTTCCGGACCGGATCGGTTGCCCTGGGCCACCATTTTCTCAGCCAGCCGGAGGGCTTGAACAAGGGAAAGGGCCGGTTCGCGCTCTTGTGCATCAAGATAGATGTTGCGGGAGCTCATTGCCAGACCGTCGGGTTCTCTGACTATAGGATGGGCTATTATATTAACCGGTATATTCAGGTCCCTCACCATGCGGCGAATGACCTGGAGTTGTTGAAAATCCTTTTGACCGAAGATTGCCATGTCCGGCTGTACAATAATGAGGAGCTTGGCAACTATTGTGGCGACACCGCAGAAGTGTTCAGGCCTTGATGTGCCACAAAGCCCCTGACTTACGCCTTCGACCCGAACCCATGTCTGGAAACCGGGTGGATACATATCTTTGGCATCCGGACAAAACAGGCAGCTAACCCCTTTGTCTTCAGCCAGCCGTGCATCTTGCTCAAGGTCTCTTGGATAGTGGTTCAGGTCTTCATTTGGGCCGAACTGGGCAGGGTTTATAAACAGGCTTACCACCACATGGTCTGCCTTGCTTCCGGCTGCTCTCATCAAGGAAAGGTGGCCTTCATGGAAAAAGCCCATAGTGGGAATCAGGGCCACAGACAAACCCTTCTGTTTCCACTTGAGAACCTGTTTTCTCATGCCGGATATAGAGTTAATAATTCTCATTTATGGTAAGCGTTCACAGAGCACCGCATCTGCTTTGTTGTCGGGCACTTGAAATACAGGGAGTACGTCTGCGTACCCGTACGCCTCGCATCTGCGGCACCCTGTAAACGCTTACCGTTCGGTGGTGCGGTAAAACGGGCGTTGTAATCCAGTAAACGGTTACCTTATGGAGCATGCGCCACCTTCTGTTTCGAAAGGATCTTCCAGATTTCCATCCAGCAAGGGCATTTCCCGGAAACAGGTATTCAGAATGTAGTTTATGATATTCCGATCTCCCTGAATGAAAGTCAATCCATCATGATCCTTGGCTATCAGTACCGGAACAGTGTCAACACCTAATATTTTCAGGGCGGCAATGTTTATTTCAGGTAAAAAATTTTCATTTGGGCTTAATCCCGGAAGCAGATCAGCGCTTATTCCTTTAATTGGATTGAAGTGAAATTCGCACCGCGTGCATCCTTCCAGTGCCTCTATTACCTTGTAGCAGTGGGGGCAGTCTTCTGAAAAGATTAAATAGAGTTGTTTAATCGGGTCTGAGCATCTTCTTACAGCATATGTCCCATTGTCCAGAGTGAGTCCGCGTAGGGGGTCTTTTGCGGCATCAAAATTTAACAGAGAAAACATGACCAACTGTGCCACAACTGTTACTAATCCCAACGTTAATTGTCGCAAACCCATAAAGCTGTTCAGAATTATCACCAGAAGAAAGATAAGCAGGCAGTAAGAACAGAATGCATTGGCAACAAAAGTCTGGTATCCCAGCAATATCCCCTCGGCCGCAAGACCGGAAATAAGTACGATGCGGAGCAGAGGCTCTGTCCCTGATCTGTATTTTGTTGTTATGGCAACACAGAATATGGCAAAGAAATATGCCGCGCCTAACAGATTGAAATAAAAAGGCGGAACAAGTGTCAAGGCTTCTACTATTCTACATCCTTCATTAACACAGAAGGCCTCTCCTCTGAATACTATTAGTAGTGCCTGAGCAATTATGATAACACAGGCAAGGAGTGACAGGTAAATTACTCCCGTGAGCGATTTGAGTTTCATAGATATCCTGATAGTCCCTACATTATTTGGTGAGGGACGGTAGTATTAGCGGTGTCCTGTGAACGTTTACGATTGATCTGTTAGTGACAATCCTGATCTAAGGGGATAAGGTCATTATCTCTTAATAACCCAT
>QNAY01000167.1 GCA_003645605.1 Thermodesulfobacteriota bacterium | reverse complement strand
GGGAAACCAGCACACTCGTACCATCAGAGACCACAAGTGGGCCACGCCCTGCCCTTCCTCCATACCCCCTGCTCACAACAGCCGGACTGATCCCCCGGCTCTTGAGCCAATTGGCTACAGCCAATACGTGAGGGGTCTTTCCTGTCCCGCCAAGGGAAAGATTGCCTATGCTTATCACAGGGCACGAAAGCCTCCTTGTGGCAAGGTATCCTCTCCTGTACGCCCATGCCCTGACCTTCATCAAGGCGCTGTATGCGGGCGAAAGGGGCCTGCCGAGGGCCAGGAGCAGTGATAAGGTACTATCCTTCAAAATATCTCCGAACTTTTACATTAGCCAACCAATAATTAGTGTCTGAACGAAAACTAACGAAAACTGTCATTTCGAGCAAAGCGAGAAATCTTATAGTACTGAAAATACAGGCATTAAAGATTTCTCCCTACGGTCGAAATGACAAAAAGAGGGGTTTTCGTTCAGGCACTAATTAGCCACAAACCCACACAGACCCACACGGACAACCCAATCACCAAAACCCAATCACTAAATTCCCCTGAGCGCTTTTGCTACAAGATCCAGATACCTAGAGACAGCGCCCTGGTTTTTTTGTAAAAGGTCCTTTGCCCTGCCACCCATATTTCTACGCTCAGAAGAGTCTCCCAGGAGCTTATTCAAAACTCCTTGCAATTCTTCTTTTCCTGACACACGCCTGCCTCCTCCGCAGGCCAGAAGATCTTCAGCTATCGTACGCGTGCTTTCGACATAGGGACCAAAAAGCACCGGCATTCCATAGGCCGCGGGCTCAAGAAGATTATGGCCCCCGATATTCACCAGGGTCCCCCCTATGAATGCTACATCACAAAGGCTGTAGCACTTCAGAAGCTCTCCAAGAGTATCCAACACCACTATGTCTACTACATCACCGGACTGCTCAACTTCGCTTCGCCTTACGGCCTTAAATCCCATCTGCCTTGCCAGGGATTCCAGTTCCGGTCCGCGTTTCGGGTCCCTTGGGGCCAAGAGGAGTTGAAGTTCCGGGAATACCTGTTTAAGGCCCTTATGGGCAGCAAGTATCAGCTCTTCCTCTCCGGGATGCGTGCTTCCCGCCACCCAAAGCGATGCTGTGGGCTCAAGGCCCATGGTTTGCCTGAGAAGGACCTTTTCAGATTCAACAATTTGGGGTACTTCAAGGTCGTATTTCAGGTTTCCTGGAGCGCTTACTCTGTCCGAGGAAAAACCAAGCCTCAAAAGCCGTTCCCTATCATAAGGTGACTGCATGGCAAGCAGATCAAAGCCTCCATAAAGTATGTCTTTTACCGGCCCCAGAGGTGAAAGCCTCTCTGCTGAACTGGAAGACAGGCTCCCGTTCACCAGCATCGTAGAGATACCTGACTGTCGCATGCTCCATATCCAGTTAGGCCAGACGTCTGTCTCAACAAGAATAAAGCAGTCAGGCGATATTGCCTTTATTACCTTGTTTACCAAAGGTAGCAGATCAAAAGGGGCCGTGGTGATCACGTGGGCGGTGCGGCCCAGCTTTTTTTTAAGAGCGGTGAGCCCTGTAGCTGTTGTGGCGGAACAGATTATCCCTGCCCCTTGCCATCTTTTAGAGATGGCTGTTACCAGGGCCGACGCTGCATTTACTTCCCCGACTGACAGGGCATGAACCCATATCCTGGGGGACCGGCCCCTGAGGGGAGACAGGTCGGGAAGCCTTCCAAGCCTTCCTGCCAGGTGGCCCCGGTACTTAGACCTGGAAAGAAGATATAGCAGGGCCGGAGGACCCAGACATGGCAGGGCCGCAACCTGGAGCAGGTTATATATTATCAGTGCCGGGCGTGTCAGCGCCATGCCTTTATCACAAATACAGGATTTTGAGCCGAGAGTATCCGGCCCTGGCCCAGGGGCCTCAACCTGGATACCTGTATCTGACTTACTTCGATCCGGAAACCATCCATGGCCAGCTTATCTGACAGGAGCATCAGTGATTCCAAGGTAATAGCCGTAGCGACAACAGGTCCTCTTTCCTTAAGACGACGAATGACTTTTTTGAGAATGGATGAGAGAGCAATTCCTCCTCCGCCTATAAATATCCTGTCAGGTTCGGGGAGCCCTTCCAGCACCTCCGGAGCGTTTCCCTCTATCAGGTCTATGTTTAATGTTTGATACCTGCGGATATTGGCCTTGATGTCCTCGATACGTTCTTTGTTCTTTTCAACAGCAATAATTCTGAGTCCCGGGGCAAGCCCTGCGGCCTCAATTGAGACAGATCCGCTGCAGGCGCCGATGTCCCACATGACGCCCTTTGAAGGGATCTCAAGGGCCCCGAGGATTACTGAGCGGACCTCGGCCTTTGTAATCAATCCTCCCCTGTGTTGATATGCATTTTCCCTTCGACCGAATCCACCAGTTGCCCACTTGATCTTCCCGGTAAGGACCACGACGTTTAGAGGATGGAAGTCCCTGGAAGATGCCTGTTCTAAAGAGTAGGGCCCTGTTTTCTGAGAATTGCCCCCCAAGTCCTCTGCTACATGGATTGTAAGTCCTTCCAGTCCTGCGTCCAGCAAGTCCTGTGCAATTTTCCGGGGGGTATTAACAGGGTCTGTCAGCAAAGCGATTTTTGTCCTGTCCAGGCTTTTTAAGTAAGGGTAAAGCTTTTCAATAATGCCGGAATCTCTTCCATGGAAACTCAGACTGATCAGATCATCCCAGGGTATCTTGAGTTCTGAGCATGCAAGCTGGACACTGGTAACAGATGGTATAAAGCAAAGACATTCGAAAGGAAGCTTTCTCAGCAGCACACGTCCAATCCCAAAAAACAGCGGATCCCCTGAGGCAAGGACCACGACATCTCCCGGCCCTGACAAACAGGCCCTTAAGTCCTCCAGAAGCTTTTCTACCGGCATAATAGGTCTTAAGGGTTTACCCTCAGGCACCATAAAACTAAAACGCTCTGCCCCGAATACCATGGAGGCCTTATGCAGACACTCATTCCCCGCAGGAGAAAGGCCCTCCGGCCCAACCCCTAATACATATATTGTTCCCTCTTGTTTTTCTTTTTTCACAGTCTGCGGGATAGATTTAATTCCTAATCGGGAAACTCTCAACCACTTTTCCGGAATACGACACAAGATGGATCATTAGATCCTGATCCGGCTTGAGAACAGGCTTCAGCCTTTTGAATGCCTCGGAGCAAACCGCCTTTATCATTCTGTCTCTTTCAACACCACGGTCTTTCATTGAAATAAAAATTTCCCTCACGGTATTCGCACCTGAAATGGATTCAAAAGAGATATCCGGGACCAGTGCGGCAAGGAAGGCCAGGGCCTCATGTGTATTGAGGACACCGTGTTTTACATTAGTCTGCTCCCACCCCATAGCTATTTTGATCAATTTAGACCACTGGCTTGCCAGATGCACCTGCCGAAAAGGGCGTTTTGAAATCTCTTTTAAAGAAAATATTACATAATCGCCCATAGACACGTATGCTTCTTCGGGCAGGCCCAAAAGATGTTGTGCAGCACGCTCCGAGGTGCGACCGGTGGCCGGCACCACCTGGTCCAGGCCTGCTGCCAGGCACACGTCCATGGAACACCGAATGGTTGCACACCATGCCTCTGCTGAAATTGGCTTTACTATACCGGTCGTACCCAGAATAGATATTCCACCTTCTATTCCCAGCCTGTGGTTGAGGGTCTTGGCTGCCAGTTCTTTTCCTTTAGGCACGCTCACAGTTACTTCAGCCTCAAAACCTGATCTGTTTTCCAATGCCTCTTCCACTGCCAGTCTGATCATTTTCTTAGGAACCGGGTTGATGGCCGGATTGCCCGGGGATATAGCAAGGCCCGGTTTGGTTACCCTGCCGACGCCGTCTCCCCCAAGTATCGTGACGGATTTTTCCATTACATCAAAAGAAATAATTCTCACTCTGGAGACAATTTCCGCTCCATGGGTAATATCCGGATCATCTCCCGCATACTTGACCACGCAGGCCCATACGTCACTGTCTCCTGACCTGCTCCACCTGCTGACAGGAAAGGAATGTCTCGCTCCATTAGGAAAAGGAATCGTCACTCTATTAATATCTGAAACCAGAGGATCCGCTGCCAGTATGGCTGCGGCCTTGGCCGCAGCAGCAGCGCACGCTCCAGTAGAAAACCCCTCTTTTAACGGCCCTTTGACCTTTGGATTGTTGATTGTTTTTGCGAGCCTTTCTTCCAGGTCATAAGTCTGTTTCTTCATCTTTTCCCATTCAAAATTCGATGTTGTACGTTCGATGTTCATCTTTTTCTTGCCCCCTGAACAGTTTGAGGCAATGACTTAGCGCACCTGTTATACTATATCATATATGGTAACCGTTCACGGAATTACACGCCCATTTTACCGCAACCCACTGAACTGTAAGCGTTTACAGGGTGCTGCAGACGCGAGGCGGAGAGTACGCAG
>QNAY01000166.1 GCA_003645605.1 Thermodesulfobacteriota bacterium | reverse complement strand
ATTTGGCAAACATAAAATGTCCGGACACTTTGGAAGAGGAAGGATGACATAATCATCCTTTTTCTTCTTAATTTTTTTTAGATCAATCGATATCATGAAAATATTGACTTATATGTTTCTCTGAATGCAACCGGTGAAAAGTTAACTGAATATAATGAAATATCAAAATGTATTAGAAAATGAGAATGGTATGCTTCTCTATTTGGAAGATGTCTGGAAAATCTACCAGATGGGAGAAATCGAAGTTCCTGCCTTGAAGGGTGTAACTGTAGAGATTAAAAAAAGTGATTTTGTTGCCATTATCGGTGCATCAGGGAGTGGGAAATCAACAATGATGAATTTGATCGGGTGCCTGGATATCCCGTCAAAAGGCAGGATACTATTAAAAGGCCAGGATATCAGCCGGTTTAGCGAATCTGATCTGGCATCGTTTCGAGGAAAGACTATCGGATTCATATTTCAGCAATATAACCTGATCCCAACAATGAGCGCATTTGAAAATGTCATGCTCCCCTTGGAGTTCCAGGAGATTGACGACAAGATAGCTTCTAAAAGGGCTAAGGAAATTCTTGGATTCGTGGGATTAGCTGCTAAAATTCATCATCTGCCTTCCCAGCTTTCCGGGGGACAACAACAGCGAGTTTCAATTGCCCGATGCCTGGTAACAGATCCTGAAATTATCCTGGCAGATGAACCTACCGGTGCGCTCGACAGTGTCACCGGGAAAAATATCATTGAAATGCTTCATAGATTCTGGAAGGAGAAGGGCAAAACAATCATAATGGTCACTCATGACCAGAATCTTGCAAAATATGCCAACACTACCATTGAATTGAAAGATGGTGAAATAATCAGAATACAAGAAAATGAGGTGAAAGAGATATGAAAAAAATTAGTCTTGCATTATTTATTTTATGCTTTATTATGATCCCAACGTCTGTTGCATTCACTGACCCCTCAGATGCTAAAGTTATTTCAATCAGTCTGGTGAACCATGACCCGGATCCGGCAATTGCGGGAGACATAATGGAGATATATTTGGGTATTGAAAATACTGGAGGTGGATCAGCAAATGACCTTATAGTCGAATTTGTTCCGGAATACCCTTTTACTTTGGTGGTGGATGAACCTGCTGTGCAGAATATCGGGACCATGAACCCCTATCAATATAATGATTATATGAAAATTATCACGTACACCATTAAGGTCGATAGTGATGCATCAGCTGGCAGCTATGATCTGAAGATCAGGTATTATGAATTGGGTGATTCAACGTTAACTGAAAAAAGTGTTACAATAGACGTGAAGAACATGGAAATGGCAGAAATTATCCGGATCGATAAGACCAATCTTGTCCCTGGAAAGCAGAGCAGCCTGAAATTTACAGTAAATAACGTGGGGAAGGCTCCATTGAGGGACCTGATATTTAACTGGATAAATGAGGATAAGATTATCCTTCCGGTTGGAAGTGATAATACCAAGTACATAAAGAATATTGATATTGGTGAGAGCGTTGATCTGGACTACCAGGTTGTAGCTGATCCCAATGCTGATCCGGGTCTATATGAATTAAAACTATACCTGTCCTATGATGATCCCATTACTTATGAAGAAGAGGAGATATCGACAATTGCAGGAGTTTATGTGGGTGGAGGAACAGATTTTGATGTGGCCCTGTCCGATAATCCAGGTTCCGAAACATCCTTCAGCATTGCAAATATAGGCAGCAATCCGGCATATTCCGTTTCGGTGATCGTACCCCGACAGAATGGATGGCAGGTTAGCGGATCAAACTCAGTAATAATCGGAAATCTTAACAAAGGTGATTATTCTGTTGCCAGTTTCAATCTGAGATCAACGCAACAAATGACCGACATGCAGGATCAAAACTTAAAAAAAAGGATGTCCATGAGACGACAGGACAGGTTCCATCGATGAATGGACCCAATGGTCTTATGATCCATGTAGCTTATACGGATACTGTCGGTGAAAGAAAAGTAATTGAAAAAGAGGTGGCTATCAACGGTCTTTTGAATACTGGTTCGGAAATGCCTTCGGGGAAAACCGGAAGAATCCAGCAGAATGCTTTTGAAACCTACAAATGGTATATTGTCGGGTCAATCATCCTGATAACAGGACTTGTGTTTTACAGTAAGTATAGGAGAAAAAAGTTGATCGACCCACAATTTAAGATCAAGGATTTTTTTTTCCGTGAACTCAAGAAACTGCACAACTTCGTTGTACAGAAAATAACCGGCAACTCTTGATTACGATGTAATCAAGCTGCAAAGCAATCAAGTGCAAGGTAAACAGGTGCGTTTATACTTTTCTATACCTCAAGAAAAATAATGGACAATAGCAATGAAATTGAGTAAATGCTTAAAACACGCTTTTAATATGGTGCTTCACAGCAAGTTACGAAGCTGGCTGACCATTCTCGGAATTGTTATTGGCGTGGCAGCAGTAATAGCAATTGTCTCTCTGGGAGAAGGCCTGGAACAATCATTGACCGAACAAATGGGTGACATGGGCGGAGATATCATTACCATTACTCCTGGTTTTACAAGAGGCGAAGATATGCGGTTGGGACCGGGAGGTGGGGGTGGAGGGCCAGGTGCCCCGGCTACTGATGCGCAGGCTACTGATGAAGAGTCAGTACTTGACAGGACTGATGTACAGGCACTGCGAGGTTTACCTGACATAGAATTTATCGATACCCGGATCAGAGGAAATGTAGACATATCTTATCTTGGAAAAAGCGGATCTGTCAGCCTAACAGGAGTCGACCAGAAGGTATGGTCCCTGATCACAACAGATGAAATACGTGACGGAAGGATGCTTGATTCTGCTGACCAGAATGTCATTGTAATAGGTGGAAAGTTGGCAGATAGCTTTTTTGACCAACCTTTAGGTATCAATAAAGTGGTCAGCATAGAAGATAGTGCTTTTAGGATAGTTGGAATATTGGATGATGAGAGCAACGACATCATTATGCCTATCCAGATGGCATACCAATTGCTGGATGATAAAGAAAAGGATGTCTATGATTCCATAGTTGTGAAGATCAGGGACGAGGATAACCTTGATGCAGCTATCGAGAGGATCGAGAACAAATTGATGATTACAAGACATGTTACTGAAAATGACAAGGACTTCAGTGTTACTTCCAGTCAGCAGATGAATGAAATGAGGTCAGAGATGCTGGGTTCCATGAGTGCATTCTTAACCGCTATTGCGGCTGTTTCACTTCTGGTTGGTTCGGTCGGAATTTCGAATACTATGTTCACATCAGTTTTGGAGAAGACAAAAGAAATAGGAATAATGAAGGCAATAGGGGCCAGAAATAAGGATATTCTGGCTATATTCCTTTTTAATGCAGGACTTATCGGGCTAGCCGGCGGAATTGTCGGAGTTATTTTAGGGATTATTCTATCGGGAGTAATGCCTTATTTGATGAGCGGCATTCCTCTGGCCCGGGGAGGGGTGATCGTATCAGTTAATACGATTTTAATAGCTCTTTGTGTCTCCTTTTCTGTTGGTATTATCGCAGGTTTTATTCCGGCATACCAGGGATCGAAATTAAAACCGGTAGATGCACTGAGATATTAATAGGATTTCAATTGTTCTATAAATGAATTTACGATAATTTAATTTTTGTTGTATTACTCAATCAAATTTTTTCGACCTTCTTTTTTTATCCGCGATTTTTTTTCATGCCAAATAATAATTATTGATTAAATTATTCTACGATAGGAGCGGGCACGTCATCCGGTGTTGGCACTGTTTTGAAGTTATTGTTGATTTGAGTCTTACGGACGCCGCTCTGGGTTTGAATATGCAGAGATTCCAATGTTTCAACCGCAACACCACGTGATGTGACAGCCCCTGCTTGCTTGTCAAATTTTATCTTTACAAAATCAATATCTTTGATATTGTCAGGTATAAAAAAATATTGAGTCAATTTTTCCCAGTCTATATTCCTGATTGTTGCTATTTCATCCAAGTAAAAGCTGACCCAAATATCACTGATTTTAGAGCTGGACGGTTCTTTCGAGAGTTTATCTTTTGTAATATTCACATACATTTCATCAATATCGATCCCGATAAACCGCCGTCCCAATCTCTTTGCGGCAATAACGGTCGTTCCAGTTCCAACAAAAGGATCCAACACGATATCGTTTTCATCAGTACTCATCAGAATTATCCGTTCCAATAAATGTATTGGCAGCTGGCATGGATGCTCATCTCTATATTTATTGTGTTTGATCCGATGGATGTCGGTCCATACATCAGATACCAGTGGTCCAAACGGATGCAATCCAGCTTTTTTCCCGCCATAATCCTTCAGGAGATAGCTGCATTTTCTGCATCGCTTGTGTGGATAACGGATCTCATAAAATTTACTTTTCTTTGGGTCTTTTACATAATATAAAATACCATAATGAGACGGCTGTAAGCTCTTTCCCATCGGTGCGGTTGGT
>QNAY01000165.1 GCA_003645605.1 Thermodesulfobacteriota bacterium | reverse complement strand
TTCTCCCTTTGGTCGAAATGACATGGCAGCGCGAATCATGACACATTAGCGTGAACGGTTACGATTCGATAATACACACTTTTTTAAAAAAGTGTAAACTGGTGAATGAAGGATGCCTAAAAACCTATAGGTTAGATTTTTAATCCCATTTTCAATTGTCCAACAGGCACTATACTCCCTGAGAATTTCCCTGCTATTCAGTCCCTTCCTGAGGCATTTGCGCTGTACCGATTTTGAGAATTGTGTTTCGCGGTACCGTAGATACAATATGTAGTACATATATTATTTGTCCATACTATATATAGTTAACGATTAGCTCGCAACTTGATAAATTAGCTCTAAAGTGTGGGGTAAAGTGTTTTTTGAACAACTCAAAACATACTATAAACTGATAGGTTAGAGACAGCGCAAATGCCTCTTCCTTTAAGAGTGGAACCGAAATATCGCAGTTTGCCGTTTGATTCTTTACGTTTCAGGGCGCAATGAAGTATACTTTCTATGTAGTGTCTGAACGAAAATTAACCAAAACTGTCATTTCGAGCAAAGCGAGAAATCTTATCATACTGAAAATACAGGCATTAAAGATTTCTCCCTACGGTCGAAATGACAAAAAGAGGGGTTTTCGTTCAGGCACTATGTATGTTGAACTGGAATTTCGAATGTTCGGTCAGTATAGGTATGCTCTTCATCATAAAACAGCCATATTGGATTTGTATGTAAAAATGAATCGATATGCTTTTTGACTCTCTTGTTTTGTTTATGGTCAAATCGGCAGCTAATTTCTCAATTTAGATATTAAAACCAAAAAAGGAGGAGGGTATGGCACGAAAATCATTTCCAAAAGCAAAAATTGCGGGGAAAAAACGTATTCTCAACGCACGGAAGGATACGCCGGACATTCGGGACCGTATGTACGAGCCCGCCCTTATTCAACTGCAGCCTGAAATCGATAACCGCAGCGGGACCGATGTCCTTGATCAGGGCGAGGAAGGGGCTTGTACCGGTTTCGGCCTGGCTGCTGCCATCAATTTGCTGAACGTAAAGAAAAGAAATCTGCCATTCAAGGCCAGTCCGCGGATGCTTTATGAGATGGCGAAGAAGCATGACGAATGGCCGGGCGAGGATTATGCAGGGTCCAGCTGCAGGGGAGCGATACGCGGCTGGAAAAACATGGGAGTCTGCAGCGAAGATGAATGGCTCTATTCGGTAGACGATCCGGGGGAGCTGACCATCGAGCGGGCCAAGGCAGCCCGGTTATGCACAATTGGCGCTTATTATCGTCTGCGGCCGGAAATCAACGACTACCATGCGGCACTCAATGAAGTCGGTGCCATCTACGTTTCAGCCGATGTTCACTCCGGATGGTTTGCCCTCAAGGCAGCGAAGAAAAACGATCTGGCCATTATCATGCCTTCGAGTACTATTGAAGGCGGCCATGCCTTTGCCATTATCGGCTACAACAGTCAGGGTTTCATTGTCCAGAATTCATGGAGCCCGAAATGGGGTTCCAAGGGCTTCGCCATCTGGCTGTATGAAGACTGGTTGCAAAATATAAATGACGGCTGGGTATTCCGGCTGGCCATCCCGACGCCGAATATCTTCGGGCTCACCTCCCGTTCGCTGGTTACCGTTGATGCGGAAACAGGCAAAGCAGCACCGACAAGGCTGGAAATCGCCGGCCACTTCGTGCATTTTGATGACGGTAAATTGAAAAAACGTGGCGATTACTGGAGTAATGCCGATGATATCCTGAAAACGGTGAAACTCATTAGTGAATCCGTCGACACCAAGGCATACAACCATCTGCTCATCTATGCCCACGGAGGTCTGAACAATCCCGCCGCATCGGCAAAACGTATCGCAGCATTGAAGGACGGCTTCAAGCGCAACGGCATCTATCCCTTTCATATCATGTACGACACCGGCCTGGTTGAAGAATTTAAGGATGCCGTTGTGCGCGCCTTCAGCGGCAAGCGCACGGAAGGATTTTTTCGAGACTTGCATGATAAATTGATTGAACAGAGTGATCTGTTGATAGAAGACTTTGTCCGTAAACCAGTCACTCCCATCTGGGAAGAGATGAAGAACGATGCCTTTTTGCCGTTCGATCGGCAAAAGGGCGGCAAAATAAGCGACGGCTTGTTCGTCATCAAGGCTTTTGCCGAGGCATTGCAGGATACCCGCCTGAAAATTCATCTGGCCGGACACAGTACCGGTGCTGTTCTGCTCGGCCACCTGCTGCACGCCCTCGATGTCCTCGACATACCCGATTTGATCGAGAGCTGCAGCCTGATGGCTCCCGCCTGCTCGATTGATTTCTACAAAGAGCACTATGAACCAAGGCTGAATGGGCAGGATACCGGCAGGGCAAAAGTCAGACTGCCTGCACTGGCTATATACAACCTCACGGAAAAGCTTGAACTGGACGACAATGTCGCTCTTATTTACCGTAAATCATTACTTTGGCTGGTGTCCCGCGCTCTTGAGCGGCAAATCGACAAGCCCCTGCTGGGAATGCAGCGTTATGCGAAACAATTGACTGCGCATCCGGGCATGTCGATCCACAAGTCGGACGGCAAAAAGGGCGTTACCACCAGCACCTCGCATGGCGGGTTCGATAACAATGTCAAGACAATGAACACGATTATGACACAGATACTGGGAAAAGCGCCGGGAAAACCGTTTACCGAGAACGAGATGAAAGGATACTAAGTTCCAGGTCCCCCGGAGCATTCTTTCCGGGGGCATAGTTGTTTTTTTCTTGGTCTAGAAAAGACCGCTTACTTTTCCGGTCTCCGTATCTACATCGATCCTGCGATAGGCCGGATCAGAGCCGGTTCCGGGCATGAGGCTTATGGCGCCGGCGACCGGGACAACAAAACCCGCACCCTTGTAGGTCAGGATATCCCGCACAAGCAGGTTCCATCCCTTGGGTACGCCCTTGATGTTCGGATCGTCTGCCAGACTGAGGTGGGTCTTTACCATGCAGGTCCCCAGCTTGGAGATCTCAGGATCTTTTTCCATGGCCTCGGCCTTGGCAAGTGCCTCCGGAGTGTAGGTAACGCCGTCCCCGCCATATACCTCTTTGGTGATTAACTCTATACGCTCGCGAATGGGCATATCAAGATCGTAGAGGAGGCGGAACTCGTTTTTTTCTTCACAGGCATCGACAACTGCGTCTGCGAATTCCAGCGCGCCATCTCCACCCTTGAGCCAGTGCTCGGACACGGCCGCCCGCGCACCGGCCTGCTCGCTCATTCTGCGAACTACGGCGATCTCGTCCTTGGTATCATTGTAAAAGGCATTAATACAGACCACTGGGTTGATGCCTGCCTTTTTTACAGTTTCAATATGATGGACCAAATTTGCGCATCCCTTCTCCACCCACTCTATATTCTCACCATTGTACTCCTCGGGCATCGGACGGCCCGGACGGGGTATGGGTGCTCCGCCATGGCACTTGAGTGCCCTGATAGTGGCCACTATCACCGCGCAGTTGGGCTTGAGTCCGCTAAATCGACACTTCAGGTTCCAGAATTTCTCAAAACCGATGTCAGCGCCAAAGCCGCTCTCAGTTACCAGGTAGTCAGTAAGCTTTAATCCTATCCTGTCGGCAATAACCGAAGACTGGCCTATGGCAATATTTGCAAATGGTCCTGCATGGACCAGGCAGGGTTGACCTTCAACAGTCTGCATAAGGTTGGGATTGATGGCCTCTACCATCCAGGCGGTCATAGCGCCGGCCACTTCGAGATCTTCCGTTGTAACGGGCTTTCCTGTACGGTCATAGGCAAGCACTATACGGCCCATACGTTCTCTGAGATCCTTGAGGTCATTTGCTATGGCAAGTATAGCCATGATTTCCGAACTGACGGCTATGTTGAACCCGCTCTGCATTGTAAGGCCGTCCATCCGCCCCCCCAATCCAAGCGTAATGTTCCTCAGGGCCTGGGCGCAGAAATCCATTATCCACTTGAACTCCACACTCTTGGGGTGGATATTGAGACGCTTCAGTCCTCTCCGGCCCAACTGCTCGTCTGTATAGTTGGACTCGTGCTGCATGCGGGCGGTCAAGGCGGTCATGCCCAGATTATGGGCATTCATGATGGCATTGATATCACCTGTGAGCCCGAGAGAAAATCTCGAAAGAGGAATGACCAGCGAAAGGCCCCCTCCTGCCGCGCTGCCCTTGATATTGAAGGTAGGTCCTCCGGATGGCTGCCGTATGGCGCCCATTACGTTTATGCCCCTCTTCCCAAGCCCTTCCATAAGACCTACTGCACAGGTGCTTTTACCCTCACCCAGAGGAGTGGGTGTAACAGCAGTCACGTCTATGTATTTCCCCTCCGGCTTACCTTTAAGACGTTCTAACACCTTGGCATAATCGATTTTTGCCACATGGTGGCCATAAGGAAGAAGCTCTTCCTTTTCAAGGGCCAATTCCTCACCAAGCTGATATACGGTTTTCATGTTTTCTTCGGCA
>QNAY01000164.1 GCA_003645605.1 Thermodesulfobacteriota bacterium | reverse complement strand
TGTATGAACGAAAACTAACCAAAACTGTCATTTCGAGCAAAGCGAGAAATCTTATCGTACTGAAAATACAGGCATTAAAGATTTCTCCCTACGGTCGAAATGACAAAAAGAGGGGTTTTCGTTAAGGCACTATATATCTCTAATAATAAAAAAAGGGATGGGAGGATTTTTTAAATGAAGCATTTTTTTGCCCCTTATCGGACAGTAATATTTGTTTTGAGCTTAACGCTCATTAGTTTTGGAGGATTGAGCACATTCGCTTATGGAGAGTCTGCAGCAGATCTGAAGCTGCAAATGAAGACCATGCAGGACCAGATGATGCAGATGCAAGAAAATATGCAGACCCTCCAGAATCGTATCAATCAGCTTGAAACGGCTCCGCCGGCCCCACAGGTCGCAGCTCAGCAAGCTACTGATGTTCCATCTCTGACAGCCGAGGAAATCACGGCTTTGAGAAGTCTGAAAGATCTGGGCAATGTCTGGTCAAAGTACAACATGCAACTCTATGGAAAGGTTAAAGTCGATTTTAATTACGACACGGCTGAATTCACGAGATACAATGACTTCGTAGGTGCAGTCGCCCAGGAAAGTGATTACAAAAACGACTCCACCAACTTCAACCCCCGCGACACCAGGATTGGTTTCACTGCCAGTCATAAGTGGGGTGAATGGTCAGCCCTGGGCCGCGTAGAGATGGACTTCTATGGTGACAACAACGGCGACAACCTGATTCCACGCATGCGCCACGGCTATATTGATATCGGCTATGAAAAGACCCACACAAGCATGGTCGTCGGTCAGGACTGGGTCCCGGTTTCACAGCTCAATCCATCGACCATTGACTTTGGCATCATGACCGCAGCTGGTAACCTGTGGTGGCGTGTTCCCCAGGTTACAGTGCGGCAAGAGTTTGGAGATGTTCAGGTATTGGCGTCGGTGATGAAGCACAGACGTACCAGTACTGAGAACGAGGACCGTATGCCGTGGCTACTCGGCCGGGTCCAATACTCCAATGAAATTCTGGGCAAGGGCGGCCTTGTGGCCCTTGGCGGAGGCTACCGACATGCCGACTATGGACAGGACAGCTCTAATAATACAGACCGCTGGCTGGTTTGCGGCGAGTTGAAGTACGTTGCCGGGTCTTTTACTTTTAAGGGTGAACTCTGGACCGGTGAGGGCATTGGCCGCAACTTCCTGCGCTATGATCTGGATATGGCTGAGGACGGAGGACCTGCGTCAGCATACGGCGGATGGGCCGATCTCACTTATGCTGTCAATGACAAGACAACGATGACTGCAGGTTACGGCTTTGACAATCCCAACAATGGCGACATAGGCAACCTGACGGACACTAACGACCGTCGCTTTACGCGCAACGAACAGTACTTCATCAACACCTGGTATTCACTGACCAAACCCCTTAAGGTCGGTGCTGAATATATTTACATCGAGACTGAGCGGCATGAGCAAATTCATTCAGGAAACCGCTTTACGGTCTCCATGCAGTATGCCTTTTAGGTAACCGTTCAATGGTTCAGAAATTCGGGGTTCAAGGTTTACCGAGAATCTAAACCGTTGAAAAATGGTGGGGTAAGCCCTGACAGGCTTGCCCCGCTCCCTATACGCCCGTCTTCTGATGAAGTTTGTCCGAAATCCGCTGGACCTTGTCGGATTTTACCATGGACGCTGCCTGGTCTGCAAAGCGCATAGCGCCTGAGATATTACCATCTTTAAGATAGCCCTTGACCCTCTTTTCAATACGGCCTGTAGCACGATCTTCCCTAATATGAAAAGCCGGTGCCGTTATGAGTTTTTTGGACTCACGGCTCCCGCAGTCAGGGCATGGTGAAGGGTCTTCACCCATGCCGACCATTGCTTCAAAAATCGCTCCGCACTTGGTGCATTCATAATCATATATCGGCATAGAACTATTCCTGATTCCTTATACAACTTTTACAAAAAACATTTTCCCAAGATCAGCCTTGAATGTATCATCATTTGAAAATTTTTCCAGGAATCCTTCAATTCTTATCCATAGTGCTCCTTGACCCAGGACCGGTACTCTCCGCTTTTAACCCTGCCGATCCATTCCTGATTATCAAGATACCATTTGACGGTTTTATGGATACCTGTTTTAAGAGACTCATCAGGAACCCAGCCCAAATCCTTTTTCAATTTAGTGGAATCTATAGCATATCTGCGGTCATGACCAGGCCGATCCTTGACAAAAGCTATCAATTCCCTTCTTGATTTATTGTCTTTAGGTTTCTGAAGGCCATCTAAAATGTCACAAATCATCTTTACAAGATCGATGTTCTCCACCTCGTTGTTGCCGCCGATGTTGTACATATTGCCTGTTTTCCCATTTTTTATTAATTCCCAAATGGCAATACAGTGATCCCTGACATAGAGCCAATCTCTGACATATCTGCCATCTCCGTAAACCGGCAGAGGTTTTCCCTCCAGGGCATTGAGGATAATTAACGGAATCAGTTTCTCCGGAAATTGATATGGGCCATAATTATTCGAACAATTGGAGATAATAACCGGCAAACCATAGGTCTTGTAATAGGCCCTTACCAAATGGTCTGAAGCAGCTTTTGAAGCGGAATAAGGGCTATTGGGCCGGTAGGGGGTCTCCTCTGTAAAAAACCCCTCCTTTCCCAGGCTCCCGAACACCTCGTCAGTGCTGATATGATAAAAAAGTTGCACCCGGTACTGGTTTGATTTCGCCGACTCCAATAAGTTGAAGGTTCCTATAATATTGGTCTGGATAAATGCATCCGGGCTGACAATTGACCTGTCAACATGGGATTCGGCAGCAAAATGGCAAACAGCATCTATCTCATAGTCATTAAATATTCTCGCAATGCCCTCGCGGTCGCATATATCGGCTTTAACAAAAATATATCGGTCAGGAAAATCTCTCTCAATATCAAATAAGTTCTTGGGATTTCCTGCATACGTCAGCTTGTCAACATTAATCACACGCCCGGAAAAGTCTGATTCTTTCAACAGATACCTGATAAAATTTGTTCCAATAAAACCGCACCCTCCTGTTACCAACATATTTTTCATGGTCTCGCCTCTATAGCCTCGTCTATCAGTTGTCCACGGAACATAGAAACGAATTGATCCACATCATGGGACCAATCTTTCATCACATTGATATCTGCCTTTTTCAGTCGCTTGTTTTCCAGTATTGAATTTCCAGGTCTTATTGCCGGAGTAGGATATTCCTCACTCGCACACGGGATTAATGAATGCTGAACTCCCATTTTTCCAAGAAAATGACCTGCCAATTCATACCATGTGCAATGTCCTTCAGCAGTGGCATGATAGGTTCCCTTGCCATTCTTTTCTATAAGTTCGGCGATCTGAAGTGCCAGCCGGTAAGACCATGTAGGCGAACCAAACTGGTCGTTCACGACCTTCAGCTTTTTATCAGGATTTCCAAGGGCTATTTTGAGAATAGTCTTAAGAAAATTCCGGCCATGAATGCCATACAACCAGGCCGGCCGCAATATTATGTATTGGTCTGTTGTCTGCCTTACAGCCGCCTCACCTTCAAGCTTGGTCCTGCCATAATAGGAAAGAGGATTCGGCTCATCGTCTTCCACATAGGGCTCCGGCGGCTTTTTTCGGCCGTCAAAAATATAATCAGAAGAGATATGGATCAATAGACCGCCATATTTTGTAACCCAGGATGCCAGGTTTTTCGGCCCTTTAACATTGACCTTCCATGCCGGTTCCCTTTCTGTCTCACAGGCATCCACTGCGGTATATGCAGCGCAGTTGAGTATGATGTCCGGGACATATTTTCCCATCACATTATCCACATCTGAGGAACTAGTAATATCCAGGTCATTTAAGGTTAAGGCAAAGACTTCGTGCGTTTCCTGAAGAACCTGTACGCAATCACTGCCCAGTTGTCCGTCACCGCCACATATCAGTATCTTCATGTCAAAAGCTTTTTGCAGCAATAAAACTGTCATCGAATATTTCAAAAATACGATGTAAGCGGGTAATTTCAAAAACAGATCGCACTGAATCCTGAAGCGATGCAATTTTTATGTCACCGCCCAGCTTATTTACTGAACGAAGTGAGGCAACAAGACTACCCAGGCCGGAGCTATCGATAAAATCTATCGCGTCCATATCTATAACAAGATTGACTTGCTTTTCTTTGGCCAATGACCCGACTTTCTCTCTAAAATCCTTAGCCGAAAAGGCATCCAGTCTTCCATTCAGATTTAACACTTCAACACCATTGATCTTTTCCTCTAATATTTCCACTGTATTTCCCTTTATCATTGTTGATTGTTGATTTGTGGAAAAACGTTTAAAAAATATATACCTTAATTCAAAATTCAACATTCAGCATTCAGCATTATGTAACCGTTCACGCTAATGTGTCATGATTCGCGCTGCCATGTCATTTCGACCAAAGGGAGAAATCTTTACCATCCAGAACTCAGATCTTTCCAGTTTGGGTTCATCCGGTTCACTAATTGA
>QNAY01000163.1 GCA_003645605.1 Thermodesulfobacteriota bacterium | reverse complement strand
TTCGGTAAGCCCAAAGGCTACAAGGCGTTTGCCTGCGGCAATATCCGGGAGATAGCGGGCCTTTTGTTCATCAGAACCAAAAAGCAGAATAGGATAACCTCCCAGCGCACTGGCAGCAAAAGTCGTAGTAACAGCGATGCAACCATAGGCAAGCTGCTCCAGCGCCAGACAATTTTCAAAACAGCCTTTTGCAAAGCCACCATATTCTTCGGGGATATAAAGCCCGAAAAGATCCGCCTGGGCCATATCCTTCATGATATCCCAAGGGAATTCCTCATTCTTATCGAGTTTTGCTCGTACAGGAATGATCTTTTCCACGGCTATCTGACGTGCAAGATCCACGATCATCTGTTGCTCTTCTGTCAAGAAATAATTGACTTGTGCCATATAGAAATCCTTTCTCTCCGCTCAGTACCTATATTACCAGCACATGGCCACAGATCCCCAGGTAAAACCCCCTCCGAAAGCAACCATTAAAATATGGAGGCCGGGGGTCAGCAGTCTTGTTCGATTAGCTTCATCAAGGGCAATGGGTATACTCGCCGCAGAGGTATTACCATACTTGTGAATATTGATAAAAATTTTCTCCTTAGGAAGCCCCAACCTCTCTCCCAGAAAATTAATAATGCGTATGTTAGCCTGATGAGAAAACAGAAGGTCTACATCATCTCCATTCCATCCATTTGCCTCCAGGGCCTCCCAAGCCGCAGACTCCATTGCTTTGACAGCATGTTTGAATACCTCTTTACCCTGCATCTGAATATACTGCCATCCCTTTTCAAGGTTTTCATGACTCACAGGGAAGGCCGTCCCAAGGCCCTTTATGATAAGAAGTTCTCCCAATGAACCATCTGAATGGAGGTGGGTAGAGAGAATGCCCCTGTCCTCTCTGGTACCGGTAAGTACGGCGGCTCCTGCTCCATCACCGAAGAGCACGCACGTATTCCGGTCTTCCCAATTTGTAACCCGGGAGAGCACCTCGCTCCCAATCACAAGGATCTTCATCCTGGAGTTACTACGTATGAACTTATCTGCTACGGAAAGCGCATAAAGAAAACTGGTACAGGCGGCATACAGGTCAAAGGCCCCGGCCTTTTTCGCTCCCAGCTCATTCTGCACCAAACAGGCAACAGATGGCATTGGCATGTCAGGAGTCATAGTACCGACTATAATAAGGTCCAGATTCTGTGGTCGCACTCCTGCCATATCAAGGGCCTTTTTTGCTGCCTGTGTAGCAAGATAAGAATTGGTCTCCTGATCATTAGAGATATGGCGTTGAACAATCCCTGTCCTGGTGCGTATCCACTCGTCGGTAGTATCCACACTGCTTTCCAGGTCCTTGTTGGTTACCACTCTTTGGGGTGCGTGAGACCCTGTCCCGATAATTATACTGCGAATAGGCATAATGATTAAACTTTAATTGATGGGGCCTCGCTGGAATTTTGATATCACTGGACTACCTTGAATAGATCCTGTCTTTTGGCAAGAGAATTTTTAAGCTTATCGGCCAATTCCACCTTAGCCAGTTCATGGGCTAATTGTATCGCGTTTTTAACTGCTTTAGAACCGGAGAGCCCGTGACATATAATTGCTATCCCGTTGATCCCCAACAGCGGAGCACCACCGTATTCAGTATAGTCTATTATCTTGTAGAACCTCTGAAAGGCGGATTTCAAGGGATGTCCCATATCGGCCATAAGACTTTCCCCAATCTCTGACTTCAGCATGGTGAGTATGGCCTTTGCGAGACCTTCACTCAGTTTTAAACATATATTACCCACAAATCCGTCGCACACTATTACGTCTACATTGCCTTTGAAGATTTCACCACCTTCCACATTGCCGACAAAGTTCAGATCACTGTCCGCAAGGAAATCATACGCCTTTTTTACGAGTTGGTTGCCCTTGGTGTCTTCCTCCCCGATACTTAACAGCCCTACTCTGGGCCGGGAATTATCCAAAAGTTCTCCAGAAAATACTGAGCCCATTATTCCGAACTGTAGCAGATGAACGGGCTTGCAGTCTACGTTTGCCCCCACGTCTATCATGGTCACGGGCTTTTTCAGGGTCGGCATAAGCGTAGCGATGGCCGGCCGAACGCCATTGATTCTGCCCAGAGCAACCATGGCTGTCGCCAGCGTGGCCCCTGAGTTGCCTGCACTGAGTATAGCTTTGGCCTTTCCCTGACGCACAAGTTCAAAAGCAACTCTAATTGAAGAATCCTTTTTCTTTCTCAGAGAATCAGCCGGGGATTCTTTCATGTCAACTACTTGAGAAGCCGGATAGATGCTGATGGGCAAATCACCCCCACCCTGCCGCTTAAGCGTTTCCCTCAGCACATCTTCTATCCCGACCAAGGTAATCTCAACGCCGTGATCTCTGGCCGCGTCGATTGCTCCCTTTACTAAGACATCAGGGCCTCGATCACCCCCCATGGCATCTACTGCTACAGACATTTTCTAGTCTAAAACTTTTTCTTCATTGAACACTTTTCCCCTATAGGTACCACAATGGGGACAAATCCTGTGGGGAGGCTTGGGCTCTGTACATTGAGGACATGTTGAAAGACTCGGTATGCGAAGCGCATCATGCGAGCGACGATTACCCTTGCGTGAACGTGAAGTTTTTCTCTGTGGAACTGCCATATCTTAATACCTCTTAACTTTTAATATTCTAGCCTAACATAGATAAGCTGGAAAAGGATATTCATTTGACTGCTTCTCGCAGCTTTTTGTAACCGTTCACGGGATTACACCGCCGCCGTTTTACGGCAATCCACCGAACTGTAAGCGTTTACAGGGTGCTGCAGATGCGAGGCGGAGGGTACACAGACGTACTTCCTGTACTTCAAGTGCCCGACAACAAAGCAGATGCGGTGCCATGTAAACGCTTACAGCTTTTTTAACACACTAAATGGATTATTCAAAGTTTCTGCTCGGCAACGGCATTCCTCTCTATTAAGATCCGCACCGCACCCGGAACAGATGCCCTTACAGTCCTCCCTGCAGACATGCCGCATAGGAATTTGCAGCAGAATCTGTTCCCTGAATATTTCCCCTAACCGGATTTCAGCCCCATCATACAAAGATACTTCCATGTCTTCTTTACCAAGGGCTATTTCTTTTTTCCCCTCTACCGATTGACCAGGGGCCAGTATATAGAAAAAAGAGGCGTCTATCTCCTGGTTATACTCCTCCAGACAACGGTCGCACTTGATAACAATTAATGCCTCAACCTTACCGTCTAGATATACATCCCCATCAACACGGTGGAGAAAAACATCCCCTTTTGCAGCGCCCTGTATTCTGCACTCCTCCATCTCAGACAAGAGTCCCTGCATCTCTTCGAAGATCAGATGCAGACCGTCTTCCGGAATGTCCTCTACAGGAACAGTATTTCTAAAACCTTTTAGATCTTTGGTCATTAAACGCCAAGGCCAATGGCTTGGTTAATTTCAGATTACTCAAGCCTTTAGCATGAATTTCGCACTATATAGAATGGCTAAGCCTTGTCAAGATAAGTAGAAGGAGGATTTACAATCCTGGCAATAATTATTCCTGCCTCGTAAAGGATATACAAGGGCACTCCCATCATGGCCATATTGAAAATATCTGGCGTTGGAGTGAGAATGGCAGCCATTATGGCAATTAATAGAATCGCATAACGTCTATATCTTCCAAAGGCCTCAGGACCACAGATTTTCAGCCTGCAAAGCAGTGTCATGATCAATGGAATTTCGAAAATCACGCCAAAGCTAATAAGAAAAAGGCCGATAAAATTCACAAATTTGCCCACAGCTATTACAGGCCGCAGGTGTTGTGACTGGTAACCCAGGAGGAAATTTATCCCAAACGGAAGGGTTATAAAAAAACAAAAAAGGGTCCCTGCATAAAAGAGTAGAAGCGCGGACAGCATAAACACCAGGGAAGATTTTCTGGAAAAACCAAGCACCTCTACCAACCCCTGCGAAATACGCCAGAGTATCCATGGCGCCAGAAAAATTAATGCCCCAACGCTTGAGAGCTTGAGCAAGGCCAGCATCGGCTCCAGCACCCCAAAAAAGGCTAGGTGCTGCTCAAAATGGGACTGAAGAAAGGCCAGGAAATGAGGAGAAAGCCAGTATAGAATGGCAGTGAGCCCTGCAAAGCAAATCGCGGTTTCCAGTAAAAAACGCCTTAAATATTTAAGCAGGCGCACCAAGATCTGGGCCGGAGATTCAGACATAGTTTTTTTGCTCTACCTAAATTGAGCGATTAACCATTAGCGGTTAGCGGTTAATTTGTTGCTGTTTTCCAAATAGGTTATTAACACCTAAAAGCTAAATGCTAATAGCTGTTCATCACGGATTACCACACTAATCCGTGATGAACCATTTTTCAAAGCTAAACGCTAATTCTGGATATTTCATATAAGCGCAAGCGAGTTTTGTGACGCAGTTCTGAAGGCTCTTTTGAGCCTTCAGAGGGCAAGCTGTGATCGTCTTTTCTCAGGCTATGGGTAGTACTGCCATAGCCGAG
>QNAY01000162.1 GCA_003645605.1 Thermodesulfobacteriota bacterium | reverse complement strand
TTTTTGTCTTTAGGATGGGCATTGGGCAACTAAGTCCTTTACAATCCAAAGTGTGGGCTACTGTTAGGCCTTCTGGGGCAACCTTGCTCATAATTCCTCCTCTTTTATTTTATATAATTTGTAAAACTTTTTAAGACATCAGCTCACATATGCCGAGCCTACATATTTTGATCACCATGATATCGCACATTATCGGAAAAATAAACTCATTGCATCTTTTTTATATTACAAATAATGTCTAAAAAGCTTGCATCACAGAAAAAAGGCGATAAAAAAGAGTAAATCACATCCTAAAGTAAAAATTTAATAACCATTTGGTCTGTACCAAACTTCATTTACTGTGTCAAGCTTTCATTGGATGGCCATTCACCCTAAAGACCGGGCTATCTTGTTGATTTAAATATTGAAATAAAAGCATACTCCAAGGAGAACCTGACATGCTCATAACCGGCAAAACAATTACCCTGTGCCTGCTGATCGTCTTTTCCTTTCTCCTCTTTATGCCCTTTGGCTCTTTGGCAAGGGAACTTATTCCCGGGCTGAACAAGACCAGGCTCTCTAACGGACTTACTGCCATTGTAAAAGAAAACCACCGGGCGCCGGTTGTGGCCATACAGGTGTGGGTCCAGGCAGGCAGTGCTTACGAAACCGAAGGGGAGAGAGGCATTACCCACTTGATCGAGCACATGATCTTCAAGGGCACAGAAAAAAGAGGGCCTGGAGAAGTAGCAAAGGAAATAGAATCTGTCGGCGGGTCCATTAATGCTTACACATCTCTTGATTATACAGTTTACCACTGCGTGGTCCCGAAACAATTCCTGGACAATGCCCTGGACGTACTTTCCGACGCTGTATTTCACTCATCATTTGATCCCGAGGAGCTAGGGCGAGAGAAAAAAGTGGTGCTGGAAGAAATAAGGATGAGAGACGACAGGCCAAGGTCAAGACTTTCCAGCTTATTAATGGAGACGGCATATAAGGCACACCCATACGGACTCCCTGTAATCGGCTATCCTGAAACGGTTGAATCTTTTGGACGCAAAGACATCCTGACCTATATGGAAAGAAGGTATCGGCCCTCACAAATTACCGTTGTTGTTGTTGGAGACGTCGGAGTATCTCAGGCCCTGGCCGGTATCCAGAACACCTTTGGATCAGCAACAAAAAAAGAGCCTAAGGAATTTACCTATCCATCAGAGCCGCAGCAGGACACCCCGAGGATCGCCATGGAGGCAATGGAAATCCAGGAAGGCTACCTGACTGTAGCGTTTTCAGGGCTGCCCAACTTCAATGCCCCGGATGTACCTGCCCTGGATGTTCTGGCTGCCCTGCTTGGAAAAGGGGAAAGTTCACGTCTCACATCGTCTCTACGAAATCGGCTGCAGATAGTCCATAACATTGATGCGGCAGCGTTTACACCGGCAGGACCGGGACTGTTCGAGATCACCGCCTCTCTTGATCCGGAAAAGACCCAGGAAGCATTAACGCAGATATTCCATGAAATCTTCCGTCTGGAGAATGAGGAAATCATTGAGGAAGAGCTGGAGCGCGCTAAAGTCCAGGTAGAAACGGATTTTGTTTACAGCCAGGAGACCATGGAAGGAGAAGCAAGAGAGCTCGGTGTCTTTGAGACCCTTTCAAAGGACCCTCATGCAGAAAAACTCTATCTTGAGAAGGTCAGGGAGGTGACGGCCCAGGATGTCCAGCAGGTTGCCGGACAAATTTTCAGACAGGAAAACATCAATGTGGCCATGGTAATGCCTGAGGATCGTCTGCCTGAGCTTACGAGTCAGGAACTGGGAGTAATGGTCCAGGAGGCGGAACTCCTGGCCAAGGGAATAGAGTCTGATGGCGGCGATCTTATCCGTCCTGTCAAGAGGTTTAGCCTTTCCAACGGCCTCACGGTCCTTGTCCAAGAGGCCCCGGGAGTACCCACGGTTGCTGCAACACTGGTGTTCCCTGGAGGAGTGAGATACGAAAGTGAAAAAACCGACGGTCTCTTCAACTTTCTCGCAAAGGCCTGGACAAAAGGGACTGAAGCCCACAGCGCCCAGGGTATTGCCGAACTGATAGAGGGCCTGGGTGGTAGTATCAGCGGCTTTTCCGGTCAGAATACCCTTGGACTTCAAGGACGTTTTTTGAGTCAAAACCTGGATAAGGGCCTTGCCCTCTTTACTGAAGTCCTGCTTACTCCCACCTTTCCGTCTGAAGAAACAAAAAAACTCCGTTCTTTGATACTGGCACAACTTAAGCGTCAGGATGATTATCTGCCCGGAGTTGCTGTAAGGGAATTCCGTCGCCTGCTTTTCTCGCCACATCCATATGGCATGGACCCGTTGGGCAAGGCATCTGTTATCAAAACCATCAGTTCAAAGGAGCTGCTTAAGACCTATCGGAATTTTGTAATACCTGACAGGGGAGTACTCTCCATAGTGGGAGATATTCATACTGAAGAAATCATCTCGAGCATTGAGACCATGCTTGGCGCCTGGTCGGTTGAAACAGAACCAGTCCTTTCCACACCTCCTGAACCAGACCCTCTCAGCGCGCCCAAAATTCTGACCCTGAAGAGGGACAAACAACAAGTACACATTGTGCTTGGTTTCCCGGGGACTACTTTCAACAATCCTGACCGCTATGCCCTTCAAACCCTGAATGCAGTACTTTCAGGTCAGGGCGGCCGCCTGTTCATTGATCTCAGGGACAAGAAAAGCTTGGCGTATTCTGTAACCTCATTCCTGGGGCTTGGCCTGGATTATGGGTCCTTTGCCTTCTACATTGCCTGCGCGCCTGAAAAAAAGGACAAGGCTCTGAAAGGCCTGTGGCAGGAAGTTTACAGGGCAACAAGGGAACCTGTGACTGAGGAAGAGCTGGAAAGGGCCAAAAAATGGCTTATCGGAACCCATGAGATAGGCCTTCAAACCAACAGAGCCCAGGCCATGGACATGGCCTTAAATGAACTCTATGGCCTAGGATACAACTTCGCGTTGGAATACGTTCGGCAAATAGATGAGGTAACGGCAGATCAAGTACTTAATGTAGCCAAAAAATTTATGAATTCGGAAGAATATATACTCGTAAGAGTGGGCCCGTAAACAGACTTTATGCTCAAACACATCAGCCTCATTGTCAGGCACGAGACCGAAATCCCAGAGAGAATCGGAGAGGCTATGGAAAAGCTTTTCCGAAAACGCGGGGTCTCTGTCACTGAAGGACAGGTAGATCCTCAAGCCGAGGCTATAGTAGTGCTGGGTGGAGACGGCACCCTGCTGCATGTTGCAGGAGATGCCTATCAGCTCGGGATTCCCCTGCTGGGCATAAATCTGGGGGGCCTTGGGTTCCTTACCGAGATCCACATGGACGAGATGGACCAGGCCCTGGATTCCCTGATATCAGGAACTCTCGAGCTGGACAGGCGAGCAATACTTTCGGTTACGGTAAAAGTATCTGATAGTCCGGGGCCAACTTACTATGCACTCAATGAAGCAGTGATCAGCAAAGGCCCCCTGGGTACGATTATAACACTTCCTGCTTGGGCCGACGGCTCATTCCTTACCACATACCGTGGTGATGGCCTGATCATCTCCACTGCAACCGGATCCACTGCGTATAACCTCTCAGCCGGCGGCCCTATCCTGCACCCGGGTATCGAGGCCATTATATTGACCCCAATATGTCCATTCGCCCTGAATGCACGGCCCCTTATACTGCCTGGTCAGATGAAGGTTGCGATACAGCTCAAAAATGCCACGGAAAAGATCAGTTTAATAATAGATGGCCAGGTAAGCCGGGAACTCAATGAAGGGGACCGGGTCGAAATGCGAAAGGCCAAGGGACACCTGAAACTCATAAAGTCTCCGCTCAGGGACTACTTCACAATTTTAAGGGAAAAGCTTGGATGGGCAAAGGGTGTGGGGATGTAAAGAATAGCTGTTAGCCTTTAGCTGTTAGCGTTTAGCTAACAGCTAACAGCTAACAGCTATTCGCTCAAATTTAAGCCTCTTCCTTCTCTGAGGATGTTTTTTCACCCTCTTCACCCTTTTCAGACTTCATGTGGGCAACAAGGCGTTCTTTCTCCCGCGCCATGGCCTCTTTACCTGCTTCGTAAGCAGATTCCAAAACAGCCTTTTTTTGATCTATCATGTCCTTGCTCTTATCAAGGAGATTACCGGCTTTATCACGGACTTCATCTGCCACCCTATGGGCCTCACCACGGGCCGCATAGGCCTGCTCCCTTATCCGATCTCTTACTTCAGGACCTGTTCTGGGAGTGAGTAACGTGGCCAAACCGGCCCCGACGGCACCCCCCATTAAGAATGCTATGGCCACACAACCTGCGGAATAGCGACCTTCACCGTTGCTCATTTTTTGCTACCTCCTTTTAAGAAACGTACAATAAATAACTTGAACAAATTGGCATCCTTCATTCACCAGTTTACACTTTTTTAAAAAAGTGTGTATTATCGAATCGTAACCGTTTACGCTAATGTGTCATGATTCGCGCTGCCATGTCATTTCGA
>QNAY01000161.1 GCA_003645605.1 Thermodesulfobacteriota bacterium | reverse complement strand
CGTGAAAAGGTCTCTGAAACCACTAAACCCTTTGAACAAAGATGGGCCTCCAAAACTCCGGGCATGGCCGCAGGGCTTACTGACCATGTCTGGACGTTTAGAGAGCTATTAACCGTCAAATTAGCTCAGGCACCATAATCAAAGTATTAGCGGAAGAGCATCAAATTTTCAATAATACCCATAACTACTGACGTATAACCCGCAAAAATCTCCTCTTACCCACCTTCAGGACCGCCTGGGGCGTATAGACCTCAATTTCCTCAGACAGCACCTTGGTGCCATAAACACTGACAGCACCTTGCTTGATGAGCCGTCTGGCGTCAGACGTACTTGCCACAAGACCGGCCTCCTTGAGAACTCTGGGAAGATAGATTGTCTTTTCGTCTGGCGATAGCTTGAACTCCGGGATGTCATCAGGGACCTCTCCCCTGCTGAACCGGGCCTCAAAATCTGCTTTTGCAACGCCTGCGGCCCGATCGCCATGAAATCTTTCCACAAGCTCCCGTGCAAGCCGTGTCTTCACATCCTTGGGGTGAAGACGACCGCTGGCAATTCCGTCCTTAAGCCCTTTTATCTCATCCAAATCAAGACTGCTCAGCAATTCAAAGTACCTGAACATCAGATCATCTGAAATGGACATAAGTTTTCCAAACATATCCTGAGACGATTCGGTAATCCCGATATAATTGCTCAGAGACTTGCTCATCTTCCGGATCCCGTCCAGCCCTTCAAGAAGCGGCATGGTTATTACAACCTGGGGTTCCTGACCATACTCTTTTTGTATATGTCGCCCCACCAACAGATTAAAAGTCTGGTCAGTGCCCCCAAGCTCAATGTCCGCCTTCATGGCTACAGAGTCATAGCCCTGAATCAGGGGATAGATAAATTCATGTATTCCTATGGGCTTTTGGGCCTGAAAGCGCTTCTTGAAATCATCCCTCTCCAGCATCCTGGCCACAGTATGCTTGGCACACAGACGGATCATGTCTATGGACTTGATCTCCTGCATCCATACACTGTTAAAGACAACCTCAGTCTTTTCCGGGTCCAGGATCTTAAAGATCTGCTCTTTATATGTCCCGGCATTCTCCTGTACCTGCTGAGGAGTGAGAGGAGGCCTTGTCTCGGACTTTCCGGATGGATCTCCTATCAAACCGGTAAAATCCCCAATGAGAAACATCACGCGATGGCCAATATCCTGGAAATGCTTCATCTTCTGTATAAGTACTGTATGTCCCAGGTGCAGATCAGGGGCGGTTGGATCAAAACCGGCCTTGATCCTTAAAGGTATGCCGGTCTTAATGGCTCTTTTCAGTTTACCCTCCAGCTCATTCTCATCGAGAACATCCACAGTCCCCCTATGAATGAACTCCATAGCCCTTTTCAGATCCTGCTCCATATTATGTAACCTTACTTCGCATATTCCACGGCCCTTGTCTCCCGTATCACTGTCACCTTGATTTGACCGGGATAACTCAATTCACTCTCTATCTTTTTAGCCACCTCCCGACACAGAAAAGGAGTCTCTGCATCAGACACCTTGTCACTGAGAACAACTATGCGTATTTCACGGCCTGCCTGGATGGCATAGGACTTCTTGACACCTGCAAACGACTTGGCAATACCCTCCAAATCTTCCAGACGCCGCACATAGCTCTCAAGCATTTCCCGTCTGGCCCCGGGCCTTGCTCCTGAAAGAGCGTCCGCAGCCTGCACAAGGACCGCCATCACTGTATCCGGTTTCACATCTTCGTGATGTGCTGCAATGGCATGCACAATATCCTGAGACTCACCATGCTTCCTGGCCAAGTCGGCGCCTATAATAGCATGCGGTCCTTCTACTTCATGGTCCACAGCCTTCCCGATGTCATGAAGCAGTCCGGCCCGTTTTGCCTTTTTTACGTTGACACCCAACTCAGAGGCTATTATCCCACAAAGAAAAGCGACCTCGATAGAATGCTGCAATACATTCTGGGCATAGCTGGTTCGGAAACGAAGCTTGCCCAATAACTTTATTAGTTCAGCATGAATCCCATAAGCTCCAATATCAAAAGCAGCCTGTTCTCCCGTCTCCCGAATGGTATTATCTATTTCTTTTTCTACCTTTTTTACCACCTCTTCAATACGGGCCGGGTGAATTCTGCCATCTGCAATCAGCCTCTCAAGGGCAATCCTGGCCACTTCTCTACGCACTGAATTGAAACCGGACAAAAGAACGGCTTCAGGAGTATCATCAATAATAAAATCTATGCCGGTAGCTGCCTCTATAGCCCGGATATTTCTACCCTCCCGGCCTATTATTCGGCCTTTCATCTCGTCACTGGGCAAGTGTACTACTGAAACAGTCCGCTCAGCTATATATTCACCTGCATACCTGGCTACTGCCAGTGATATTAACTCCTTGGACCTTTTCTCCGCAGTATCCTTGGTCTCTGTCTCTATCTTTTTAATCAGTTTAGCCGCGTCCTGTCTGACATCCCCCTCTAATGTATCGAGCAGACAGTCCTTGGCCTCCTGAACCGACATACCTGATATCTTTTCAAGCTGGCTCCTTTGTTTATTTAACAGGTCATTTATCTCTTTTCCCTTTTCCTCGAGGGTATGGTCTAACTGCTGTAATGCTTTTTCCTTCTCAAGGACCTCAATTTCCTTGTCATCAACCAGCTCATATTTGCGATTTACCTGCTGCTCTTTTTGCTGTAACCGCCCTTCTTGACTATGCAGTTCGACCTTCCACTCCTTTATCTCTTTCTCGGCATCTTTTTTTAATTGAAATGTTTCCTCCTGTCCCTGGATCCTAGCTTCTTTGCGAAATCTTTCCGCCTCTGCAAGGGCATCTTTCTTTAAGCGCTCAACTTCTTCTTTTATTGAATCAACTGTATCAACAGTCCTGCGTTTGGTAAACCATATGCCTGCAGCTAAACCGACACACAGGCCCAAAATGGTCGAAATTAAAAAATAAGAAGATTCCATGATGGATGGCGCACCTCCTTTCCATATAGGATGGCCACACCCCATCTCGGCTCCCTTGTGGAGCGTCTAATGACGGTTACATACGGATTTTGGCAGGTAGTTGAAATCCGGGCCTGGATCGACCCAAAAAATATGCTGTGACTATGAAAGGCCCGTCAGGTATAAAACTTCCCTCTTCTGAATCAGTCAAAAGCCTTTCCCCAAACCCCGAATTAAGATGATCATCTTCGCTTTTTTCGAGTTTTTGCCTAAGAGGATTTTGTTCGCAAAAAAATCCACGTTAAAATAGTCCAGCTATTATTGCAACCCGGCCGATTTCCCAAAACAATTTTATGGCATCCTTTAACCATACAATCGAATCTGGCCGTTGCTCAATTTTCCCTAAACACATCACAAAGACGTGTAACCTATTACCATATCCGTTTTATATATATGAACCCGAACGGGGTTATAGCCCATAAAATCCCCCACTTATGCCGTGTCGACAAAATTTATTGAACCTGGTAAACCAGGTGGGCGTCTCATTCGCTATTCGGGAAAGAGATTTCTCTCCTTCCATCCTTATACGAAGAGGAGACCCCCTTGCAAAGAGAGTTGGCTCAACAAACTCCGCCAATCACCAACACAGCAGGGGAAAAAACTCAAGTTAATTTTTCTATTTTATCATAATACCACGATCTGCCAACTTAATCCATTGCGGAATCAATTTTGGCAACCAATCGACTGGTTTTGCTAACGACCGTCTCTTTTAATTCCCTCAATTGATGCATGGCTAATATATAGTCTTTACCTACGTTAAGCATGGCTAAAACTACCATCTTGTGAGGAGCCAAACCCTTGTTTGATATCTCCTGTTCTCTAATCTTTGCTTCAACGTATTCTACGACTTCCTTGACATCAACCTCAAGATCATCGGCCTTCAGTTCGTACACTTGACCAAAAAAATTAAACTTTATTTGTGTCGTATCCAATTTATCTAGGCGCCTAAAGGCATATCAGTTTGACGTGCTGTAGCAGTATCCTCAGCTCCCGGTGAAAATGTACTGACCTGGTCGATTTTACCCAACAGGTCCGAAACCCGAAGACGAACATTTTCTCTCTCATCCTCAAATTGGGCCAATTTGTCTGCCAGTTCCTTTAGCTGCGAAGCCTGTTCCTGTGTTTGCCTGCGAAAATCATCCCGCTCAGACACCAATTGCTCACAATATCTTAATAGACTATCGACTTTATCTTCTAATAAATGAAGTTCCTGATCACTCATATGCCCTCTCCCGAATTTAAAAACATCGTAACCGTTCACGGGTTCAGGGTTCTCCGTTCAGGGTTACTCTATTGGATTGTTGATTGCTCTATTTTCACGCCTTCTCCATTCAGAACTCACGAATCAACGGTTCAGCTTTTCGGTGCCCCACAAACCCAATAAACCCTGAACCTTTGAACCCGTAGTTACAAAACAGTAAACCCACTGGTTATGCATACGTCAAGCCCACACGACACATAAGGTTACCTCCTTTTTTGAATTCAAAATTGTGTATGAACGGCCTCTTCGTTCATACACTAATTAGTG
>QNAY01000160.1 GCA_003645605.1 Thermodesulfobacteriota bacterium | reverse complement strand
CGTCAAAGGATTTACCGAAAAATACAACGTGAACAAGCTGGATTATTTTGAAGAAACGCAAGACGTAACTGCTGCTATTGCCAGAGAAAAAGGAATAAAGAAATGGCGAAGAGAGAAGAATCAATTAGTGAACCGGATGAACCCAAACTGGAAAGATCTGAGTTCTGGTTGGTAAAGATTTCTCCCTTTGGTCGAAATGACATGGCAGCGCGAATCATGACACATTAGCGTGAACGGTTACGGAAATTTAAACCGCAAATGGACGCAAATAAACGCGAATAGATTCAAAAGTCGAAAATGAGGAATAGTTTCAACTTCGTAGTAAAAAACATAACAAGAAATCCCTGATTATGACCGTTCAAAGCATACTATGAAAATTTCAGCGATTATTGTGGCAGCCGGTGCCGGTATTCGTTTTGGTGCAAGGATTCCAAAACAGTTTTTCGCCTTGGGTGGACGTCCTGTTCTTGCCTGGAGCCTTGAGGCATTTGACAGATCAAAGCTGATTAGCGAACTGATAGTAGTGGCGCCGCCTTCAGACGAGGGTCCTGCCATTGAAATAATGAAAAAATGGGTCCACAGGGTAGGGGCCAAGGTAGTGCCGGGAGGGTCAACCAGACAGGAATCCGTAAAATTGGGGTTGGATGCGGTAGATCCTGAAATTGAGTGGGTAGCGGTACACGATGCCGCAAGGCCCCTTGTGACCCCAACACAGATAGAGGCTGTGTGTTTTATGGCCCGGGAGGTAGGAGCTGCCATCCTTGCCGTTCCTGTTCGGGATACGGTAAAAGTGGTTGATGAAGACGGACTGATTATCAGGAGCCAGGACCGGAGCCGTCTCTATCTGGCCCAAACGCCCCAGGTCTGCAGAAAGGAAGATTTGCGATCAGCTTACAAACTGGCAGAAGATAAGGGCCTAAAAGCTACTGACGAAGCAGGTCTCCTGGAGGTCTCAGGAGTTGCCGTGGGCGTGGTGGAAGGCAGCCCCAGCAACTTCAAGATTACCACTCAGGAAGACCTCAAGATGGCTGAACCCCTGATAACTTCGTTTCAAACAGTATAATAAAAAAGGGAAGCGTTTACGGAATTACAACGCCCATTTTACCGCACAACCTACCGAACTGTAAGCGTTTACAGTGTGCTGCTATGCAAGGCGTACGGGTCGCAGACGTACTTCCTGTACTTCAAGTGCCCAACAACAAAGCATACGCGGTGCCCTGTGAACGCTTACTAAAAAAGGGGAGGTGCTGAATCCAGCACCTCCCCTTTATAGGTTAAGCTAAATCAAGCCTTAACAGCTACTACATAGCTTCGCCGGAAGCAGCCTTCTGCATCTTGATCTCGACCTTTTCGGTCAGGCCTTCGTAGTACCCGCGGAGGATGGTGAGAACCTCGTCGCGGCCGAAGTGATCCGGAATATCTGAACCGTCGGAGAGCATCTTGCGCAGCTTGGTCCCGCTCAAGATAACGCGGTCGTCCTTGCCATGCGGGCAGGTACGCATGCTGGCCATGCCGTCGCACTTAAAGCAGTAGAAAGTCCAGTCAATCTTTAAGGGCTCGCAGAGCAGTCTTTTACCTGGATCATCGGGCTTGGGCATTTTATCAAAAATGTCCTGGGCCTCGAACATCCCGTAGAAGTCGCCCACACCGGCGTGGTCGCGGCCGATGATCATTCTGCTCACGCCGTAATTCTGGCGGAAGGTAGCATGTAGCAGGGCCTCACGAGGACCGGCATAACGCATATCCAGCGGATACCCGCCCTGTACCACGTTATCCTTGACAAAATACCCATTGACCAAGGTGTCGATGCATTTTACGCGTACACTGGCCGGGATGTCACCTGGTTTCAGGTTTCCGATCAGGGAATGGATGATAACACCATCACATACCTCAACCGCGATTTTGCACAGATACTCATGCGAACGATGCATGGGGTTTCTGAGCTGCAGAGCGGCAATTTTGCTCCAGCCTTTTTCCTCAAATATTTCGCGGGTCTGGGCCGGCCGGAGATAAATGCCTTTATACTCGGTCGGATATTCACCCTCGGACAGGACCTTGACAGGACCGGCCAGGCATATTGCCTTACGTGCCATAACCATCTGTACGCCCGGATGATCCTCAAGGGCGGTCTTCATAAAGTCACCCTGGCTGTCCTCGCCCGCGCCCTTATAGACCAGCTCTGATTCCCATTTCTTGTCTTCATCGGTCATCTCGTATTTTTCAGTGACCTTCATAGTGGCGTAAATTTCGCCTTCACGCTCTAAGGTAATCTCGTCGCCGACATTGATTCCGTCGGATTCGTCCTTGGAAGCAGTGAGCATTACCGGAACCGGCCAAAACGTACCGTCGGCAAGAAGCATATTTTCGCAAACTCCCTTCCAATCAGCCTTGGTCATGAAACCATCCAAGGGGCTGAAACCGCCGATACCCATCATAATCAGGTCGCCTTTTGCTTGGGCCGAGATCTGAATCTTTTTAAGCCCAGCGGCCTTTTGCTTTTCTGCATCTAAGTCCGAACCGGTAAGTAGACTGCAAACTAAACCCTTTCCTCCATGTGGTGGTACTAATGCCATTTGTTTTTGTCTCCTTTTATGTTATTTGTAAAAGATCAATATATCTTCACTAATTTCGGAGGATTAGCTATACAGCCTACCACCCCCTAATTCTCTCAACAATTGGAGTCAAAAAAAATCTAATCAAATGATGCTGTAGTATCAAGTAATCCCTCCAAAGCGAAGACATTGCAATATAGACCTTTTTTATTACAACTCCTCATTTTTGTCAAGAACAGAATGAATGCGGATTCATGAAAATTGCTATTTTGGGGCATCCTTCACGACAAGTCAAAAGTAGTTTACACTTTGTTGATCTTGTATTTTGGTGACGAAATTTGAAATTTGAAACCTGAAATTAGGTAACGCACTTACATTTTTAGTATTTTTTCAAATTTTCAGTTTCGCCATCGGCATTTAATTCGATAATACACGCTTTTTCGAAAAAAGTGTAAACTGATTTAAATTCAAAATTAAAAATTTAGCATTCAAAATTATGTCTGAGCGGCCTTTTCGTTCAGACACTAAATAGATATTTTTGATTAAGGGATCTTTTTTCAAATGAGTCTTCTAACAGTCATAAAGGCCTCGCTTTCATTTACCGGGAGGCAAATTTTTAATGAGATCGGGTTTCAGGTGGGACCGAGAGACCGTATAGGCCTGGTGGGCCCGAACGGATCAGGAAAAACCACTTTGCTCCGTCTCATCATTGGAGAGGTTGCCCTTGACAGCGGAGTAGTCAGAGTAACAAAAGGGAGTAGAGTCGGATACCTGCCCCAGGATGTCCAGGAAACCTTGTCAGGGCCTCTCTTGCAGTCTGTTGTTGAATCTGTTCCCGGCCGGGTACAACTGGAAAATGAGCTTAGAAGGGCGGAAGCATCCCTTAAGGATGTGTCTTCCAAACAGGACCAAACAAGAGCTGCAAAAAAACTGGCGGAAATCCTTCAGGAGATCAACCGGCTTGACATGGAGTATCCGCGTCATGCGGCGGAAAGGATCCTGTCGGGGCTTGGGTTTGTCGCGTCTGATTTTGACAGATCTGTTTTTTCTCTGAGCGGTGGATGGAAAATGAGGGCAGCCCTTGCCAGCCTTCTTTACCAGAGGCCTGATCTTCTCCTCCTGGATGAGCCGACCAATCATCTTGACATTCCTTCCGTGCATTGGCTTGAGCGGTTTCTGCAGGACTTTGACGGTGCCATGATTCTTGTGTCCCATGACAGGGAGTTCCTCAACCGGCAGATCCAACGCATTATCAGCCTTGGGCCCGAAGGGATAAGATCTTACAGCGGCGATTATGATTTTTTCGTAAAGGCCGGTGAGGAGGAGCGTAAAACCCTGGAGGCAAATTCCAGAAAGCAGGAACAAAAAGTCAAACAGGCGGAGAAATTTATTGAAAGATTTCGCGCTAAGGCCAGTAAGGCGAGACAGGCACAGAGCAAGATCAAATTGCTTAAAAAAATGGAACTGGTCAAGGGCTTTCGCAGAGAGAAGACGACTCATTTTTCTTTCCCCGAGGTTCCTCGAAGTGGAGGAGTCGTCGTATCAATCAAGGATATGGCAAAGGGGTTTAATGAAAAGTTTTTGTATAAAGACATTAATTTGACCGTATCACGGGGAGAAAGGATAGCCATTATAGGGGCAAATGGATGCGGCAAGACAACCTTGCTCAGGATGGTGGCTGGTGAAATAAAACCGGATGAGGGGAAGATATCGCTGGGGCATGCAGTCAGCATGGGCTATTTTGCACAGCATCACTCAGACATGCTTGACCTTCAAAAGACAGTGATCCAGGAAGTGTATAAGGTTGTCCCGGATGAAAGCATCGGTTTTGTAAGGGGGGTCTGTGGGGCCTTCCTTTTCTCAGGGCAGGACGTGGACAAGGTTATAGGTGTCCTTTCCGGGGGTGAAAAAGCCCGTGTATCGCTTGCAAAGCTTCTTGTCAAGCCTGGAAATCTTATGGTGATGGATGAACCGACCAATCATCTGGATATTTCATCTTCAGAGGCAT
>QNAY01000159.1 GCA_003645605.1 Thermodesulfobacteriota bacterium | reverse complement strand
TGGGCCCAGGGTGTAAAATTGTATCCTCAGGTGAAAGGGCAGGTGTAAAAGTTGGCCACAGTCTTCTAGGTAGAGTCATAGATGGTTTGGGCAATCCTATTGACGATAAAGGAGTTTTAGGATCAGAGGACGAATATCCGATTTATGTAGATCCCATCAACCCTCTTAAAAGAGGTAGAATAAGGGAACCAGTAGATTTGGGAATTAGAGCAATAAATGGATTATTCAGTTGTGGCAAGGGCCAGAGGATAGGGATATTTTCAGGTTCCGGGGTAGGTAAAAGCTCTCTCCTTGGCATGATTGCCAAAAATACGAGGGCTGATATTAATGTAATCGGACTCGTTGGTGAAAGAGGAAGAGAGGTTCGTGAATTCATCGAAAATAATCTTGGTGAAGAGGGGCTGACCAGATCTGTGCTTATAGTGGCAACGTCAGATAGTCATCCCTTGCTTAGGATGAGGGCGGCCTATTTAGCAACATCTATATCAGAATATTTTAGGGATCAGGGTATGGATGTCCTTCTTATGATCGATTCGCTGACTAGATTTGCCATGGCCCAAAGAGAAATTGGTCTTTTTCTTGGGGAGCCCCCAACTACAAAGGGCTATACGCCTTCAGTTTTCAGTCTGATGCCAAAGCTGTTGGAGAGAGCAGGAAATATAGAAAACAAAGGCAGCATTACAGGTCTTTACACAGTATTAGTGGAAGGTGATGATTTTAATGAACCAGTTGCAGACATGTCACGGGCGATTTTGGATGGTCACATAACCCTTTCTCGTGATCTGGCTGCAAAAAATCACTATCCTGCAATAGATGTTCTGAATTCTATTAGCAGGGTCATGGTTGACCTTGTAGATGAGGAGCATAGAAAAAAGGCAAATGATCTTTTAAATATTGTGGCAACCTATAGAAAGTCCGAGGATTTAATTAATATAGATGCCTATGTAGAAGGGAGTAATCAGGAAATAGATTATGCAATTAAAATGATAGATAAAGTAAATCGTTTTTTAAAACAGGATATTAATGAAAGGATTGATTTTAAAGAGACCAAAGAAGAGCTGCTTGCTCTCTTCAACTAGAGGGTTCAGCCGTGGACCTGACAACCTGAGTAGTTAACAGATATGTTTAATTTTAGATTACAATCAGTTTTGGATTATATAAAACAGTTAGAGGAGAAGGTTGTCTCTGAATTTGCGGATATAAAGAGGCGACTTGATTGTGAAAAAGAAATATTGAAAAAGTTGAAAAAAGAGGGGTTGGATTTGGTCTCCAGGTTAAACGGTATGGAAGAGGCCAAATTGTGTGCTGCAGATATTTCAGCTTATTTTTTATATATAAATTATATAAAGCATAAGGAAAAATATCATAAAGAAATCGTCTCTGGAATTGTAAGGGAATTGGAAGAGAAGAGATTGGAACTTCTTAATGTTATAAAGAAGAGAAAAATTCTAGAAATGGTCAGAGAAAAAAAGTTAGAAGAATATAGGATATATTTAATTAGTAAAGAACGAAAAGAATCGGATGAGTTGGCAACTTCCAGATACGCAAGGAACATGAAAATTGAAAAAATTGATAATTGCGTGTGAAATTCTTATATTATTTATCTTTTTTGCGAAGATTGTTACGGTCCTGGGAACAATAAAAAGTTCAGGAGCCGTTGATCATTTTCTGTCCGTAGAGCAGGCGTCAGCGAATTCTCCAGCAGTGGATAATAAGAATTTTTCTGATAAGAATATATATGGAGACAGTTCATTAAAGAAAAGAGAGCTTATTTCTTCACTATTGGAGGAACAAAAGGAACTCCAGGATCGGGAAATTTTTTTGAAGTCTGAAGAAAAGAGGCTTAATTCACTGAAAGATGAAATATTGTCGAAATTTGCTGAACTGCGTATAGTGCAAGAGAAATTAACTGGATTCTTTGAACAGATTAAAGAGATACGTGATGAAAGATATAAAAATTTAGCAAAAGTTTATGAATCTACTCCTCCTGCCCAAGCAAGTGCTATGCTGGAAAAACTGGACAAGAAAACAGCTGCAGCTATAATTATGAATATGAGCACCAAGAAGGCTGGAGCGATATGGGGATATGTAGATCCACAAAAAGGTGTAGACATAACCAAAGAAATAACCAGTATTGATCGCTTTTCTAAAAAGAGTAAATAGACCTTCAGCGAGGTGAAAAAGAGCCAATTTTTTTAAGTCGATAGGCAATATTTGCCTCATCTTAATTCCCCCTCCCATTATTATTTTCCTAATTCCCTGATATTAAATATATTTTTTAAAGTCCAGGGGCGGGCATGCCTTTTGCTTTTACTACACTAGATGCTACTCCAAAGGTAAAAATGTGCATGTTTATTGAATCACCCTATTGGCAGAGGAACTGGATATGGGATTGATATGATACGATCTAATTTGCTGAGTTTAAAACCTGGCACCGGTCTTTTGGGCATATCTGGAAGTCTGCAAAAGGGCAACATCGAAAAGAGACGGTTTCAGCTTGGATTAATAGAAGGTCCGATGGCATTTTTAAATGTGCTAAGGGGAAATATGTCATTTATTGGGAAACATAACGGAAAGGCCCTTGAGGAAGGTATTGTATCTTTGCAGAAGGGTTTGTGTAGTAAGGAAGGTGGTAAAGATGGGGGAGCAGGTATTCATCGGTCCGACAGGGAGGCAATTACAAATTTTTTAAAGGGCTGTGGTTTTAATGAAAGAGAGATTAAAAAGATTGTATATGCGATCAGGGATGATTCAGGGCCGTCAAATGTGAAAATCAAGGAGCCTACTGTTATTGGAGGAAAGGGGGTTATTAAGGGATTGTCTAATATGGGAGGTGAAAACGAGGGGGGATCATCTCCTGTAGTTAATGGGGATTTGCGTGCAAAGGGGGTTATTGGCACGGAGTCACCAAGGTTGGTGGTACTAAAAAATAGATCAAGTCTTGAGAGAGAGACTGCTAGCGGAAAATTGAGCGGCACAGAAATAAATAAAAAAGGCGCCACCTCTTCTATTTCTGCAAAGAGTCAAGGTGAAAAGAAGAATTTCAGATACACCCCGGTGGCTGTTGGGCATAATGAGAATGAAACAGAGATAGAGAAAAGTTTAAGAGAAGTCGGAACGAAAGAATTGAGTGATCGTAGAACAGAGACTTTCCATAAAGGAATTCGACCATTAGATAATTTAATCAATGAAAGTTTTTCCGGTGGGAAACCTCAGCATAACATTTCTCATATAAGTAATGTACCGGTGGACGTGAATGAAGGCGATATTAAACCCCGGATATTGATCAAACAGATCGTAGAGGGTGCAGGGGAAAAATTGTCGAATGGGGGGGGAAGGGTGAAGATCGCATTGCATCCACCTCATTTAGGTACACTACATATGGACATAGTCCTCAATGATAATAAAGTTCAGGTTATCCTACAGGTGGAAAATGATAAAGTCAGGCATGTATTGCAACTGAATGTGGAACAACTAAAGAACTCTCTTCATAGCCAGGGACTAATTGTAGATAATGTTAATGTATTTCTTCAGGAAAAATCAGGCAACACTAATTATGGATTCGGACCGAATGGTTATCTATTTAAAGAAGGTAGAAATGGGGGAGAGAATGGAGAGGATCAGAGGGGCGAACAAGATTTTTTGAGTCATAATTCATCAATGCTAGAGGAAAAGGAATCAGGTCTGCAAACAGATGGATCTATTAGTGTATTTGCTTGATTTATAAAATTACAAGGGGGCAAGAAATGACTGTTATAGGAGCAGTTGCTGGTAATTCGCAGAATGTTATTCAAGGAAATACGATAGGTAAAGACGATTTTTTTAAGATGTTGCTGGCCCAGATCCAGAATCAGGATCCTCTCAATCCTATGGATGGAACAGATTTCGCGACCCAGCTTGCTCAATTCTCCAGTCTTGAGCGACTTGGCGATATAAATGCTCAGTTGGAAACTATGAATCTTTATCAGGCCTCGGTAAATAATGCCCAATCGCTAAATCTGATTGGTAGAGAGGTTATGGCAAAAGGTGATGTCATCAAAGCAGAAGGTGAATTTACTGATCTGACTTATAGTTTGTCGGCGGATGCCAAGAAAGTCAGCATTGAGATTTATGATGAGGCTGGGAATCTGGTAAATACCCTTGAATTCGGAAATCAAAAAGAAGGCATGAATTCAGTTACGTGGGACTGCAATGGTGTTTCAGGGGGCAATTACACCTTCGATGTATCCGCAGTCGATGATAACGGTGAGGAAGTCAACGTTGATACGATGATAACAGGAGTAGTAACAGGGGTTGCCTTCAAGAATGGCGCCTCCCATCTCTCCATTAATGGACAGGATATCGCTTTTGGAGATGTAATTTTCGTTAATGACTTAGAAGGTTAACACCTAAATTAAGCGATTAGCTGTTAGCCATTAGCGGTTTAGCTTTGAAAAATTAAGGCATTACGTTAATTAAAAATAACACCAAACGGGTGAAAGTTTGTAATAGCAAAACATCCTGCTTGTCAGGGCGGCAGACCGATAATCATTAAACTAATAGCTAAGGAACGTACAATAAATA
>QNAY01000158.1 GCA_003645605.1 Thermodesulfobacteriota bacterium | reverse complement strand
CACCTGTGTTGTCATTTTGACCGAAGGGAGAAATCTGTAAATTCCACATGTTATAGCTAACAACAGATTCCTCGCTACGTTCGGAATGACACGAATGGGTAGCTTTCGTTCGGGCACTATATAAATACAGGTTCCTGAATGAAAATGGCATTTTTTTGCTTTTGCTACTTGCCCCACCCTTTAAAAAAGGGTAGCCATAGTGACTAATTATATTAAGAGAGAGCCGATTGGATGTCTCACTTATGTTATTTATATATGAATAGAAACGTTTCATGGAGGAATAATGGCAGCAAAAATAATCAGCGGAACACAGATAGCAAAACAGATAAGGGAAGAACTCAAGGCTGAAGTGGCCGAGATGAAGGAAAAACACGGGGTAACACCGGGCCTTGTGACCATACTGGTAGGAGAGAATCCAGCATCTATCTCCTACGTAACCGCAAAACAGCGCACGGCTCATGACCTTGGTTTTCATTCCATACAGGATAACCAGCCTGATGATATCAGAGAGGCCGATCTGCTGGCCCTTATAGACAAATACAATCAGGACCCGGCATTCCACGGCATACTTATTCAGCTTCCCCTTCCGAAGCACATAGACGAGGGCAAGGTCATCTATGCCGTCAACCCGGACAAGGACGTGGATGGTTTCCACCCTGTGAATGTTGGCAAGATGGTAGTAGGTGAACCCTGTTTCCTGCCGTGCACGCCCCACGGCATCATGGAGATGCTCATCCGTTCAGGGGTTGAGACCAGCGGGGCCGAGGCGGTAGTTGTGGGAAGAAGCAACATTGTAGGCAAGCCTATAGCAAATCTGTTGCTTCAAAAAAGAGAAGGCGGGAACGCCACTGTTACCCTATGCCATACCCGGACCAAGGACGTAGGATTTCATACAAAAAGGGCCGACATCCTTGTGGTGGCGGCAGGCCGTCCCAAGGTCATTACGGCGGACATGGTAAAAGACGGCGTAGTGGTGATAGATGTGGGTGTAAACCGGATAGGCAAGACCCCTGAGGGTAAAGCGATCCTGTGCGGCGATGTGGATTTTGACGCAATAAAGGAAAAGGCCTCTGCCATAACTCCGGTGCCCGGCGGTGTGGGCCCGATGACAATAACCATGCTAATGAAAAACACAATCCAGGCCGCAAAGCAGATTTCAGGTCTGGCCTAAAAAGCTCAAGGCAACTGAGGAAGATAAAAAGTCATGGATACCAGCAGACGCTTTGATAAGGAAGAAGGGGGGTGCCCCGGCATACAGTGCGAAGCCAATCGTGATGTGTTGTGTCACTCGTGTGCCGAAGGCGTGGTGACTGCGGCCCACAGGGTCTCTATGCGGGCAGTAGGACCGTGTCTGTTCGGCAAAGGCGGAGTTTGCTGTCGCATTTGCAACATGGGGCCTTGCCAGATAATAGAGGGCGTGGATACCATGAAAGGTGTCTGCGGAGCAGATGCGGCCACGGTAGCTGCGCGCAATTTCTGTCGTATGGTTGCCGGCGGGTCCTCCGCCCACATGGATCACGGCAGGGGAGTGGTCCTTGCCTTTCTCGCCACTGCCCGTAGTGAAACTCCCTATGAGATCAAAGACACAATCAAGCTGAAAAACACGGCCCTGATGCTCGGCATAGACCCTGCTGACAAGGATACCGGAGATCTCGCAATAGAAGTAGGCACCAAGATGCTCAGTGAATTCGGGCAACAGGAGGGGACCCTGGCCTTCATGAAAAGGGCACCGAAGGCCAGACAGGAGCTTTGGGGCAGGCTGGGAATCCTCCCCAGGGGTATTGACCGTGAGGTAGTGGAAATAATGCACCGCACCCACATGGGGGTGGACCAGGAACATAAGAATCTGCTTTTCCAGGCCGCCCGATTGTCATTGGCCGACGGTTGGGGTGCTTCTATGATAGCCACGGAGCTGTCTGACATCATGTTCGGCACTCCGGTCTCAGTAAGGAGCAAGGTAAATATCGGAGTCCTCAAAAAGGACGAGGTAAATATCACAGTTCACGGCCACGAGCCGGTGCTTGCCGAGGCCTTGGCTATGGCAGCCAATGACCCTGAGATTGTCAATGCCTCCAAGAAAGTCAAGGCAAAGGGCATAAACCTGGCAGGCGTATGCTGTACCGGCAACGAGATCCTCATGAGGAGAGGGCTTCCCATAGCCGGAAGTTTTATCCAACAAGAGGTTGTCCTTGCCACTGCCGCGGTAGAGGCCATGGTTGTGGATGTCCAGTGCATCATGCAGGGACTGTCCCCTGTGGCGGACAATTTTCACACCGAGCTCATCACCACATCTGAAAAGGCCAGGATCCAAGGGGCCACACACATACAGTTCGACGAACACAGGGCCATGGAAACGGCCAAAGAAATTATACTACGTGCCATCAACAAATACCCGGAAAGGGGCAAACACTTCATACCTGTACATCAGATGGACGTAGTGGCCGGCTTCAGTCATGAGAATATCGACTATACCCTTGGCGGCCGTTTTCGCGCATCCTACAGGCCACTTAACGACAACATTATAAATGGCCGTATCCGCGGAGTTGCCGCTATAGTCGGCTGTGATAACTACAGGGTCATGGAGGAAATCCATATAGACCTTGCCAAGGAACTCATCGCCAATGACATACTCGTACTGGCTACCGGATGCGCCGCCACAGGCATGGGCCGCGCCGGGCTCTTGTCTCCTGAAGCATTGAGCATGGCAGGTGACGGCCTGAAGGAAGTCCTTGAGACAGTGGGATGTCCGCCTGTGCTGCATATGGGCTCCTGCGTGGATAACAGCCGGATTCTCATCGCTGCCACAGAAATGGTAAAAACCGGCGGTCTTGGCAATGATATAAGCGATCTTCCGGCAGTGGGCTGCGCCCCTCAATGGATGAGTGAAAAGGCAGTATCCATCGGGCAATATTTTGTCTCAAGTGGTGTTTATGTGGTTTTCGGACCGGGCTTCCCCACAACAGGCTCCAGAGTGGTTACCGACTACTGCTTTAAAGAGATGGAAAACCTCTATGGAGGGATGTGGGACATGGCCGAGACATCCAATGATTTTGCCGATAAAATGATTGATAAAATAAACCAAAGGCGGCAGAATCTCGGCCTGGACAAGAAAAAGGAGCGAGTCCTCTTCGACATGGCCATGAGGCGTGAACTCGAGGCCACACCTCTGCTCGATGTAGGGTGCCATGGGCCGGGAGGATAGTTCGGATTGATGATTGATGATTGAAAAAAAGTAAGCGTTTACAGTTCAGTGGGTTGCTTTAAAACGGGCGTTGTAATCCCGTGAACGCTTACCTGAATATTTACCTTAATTTTTAATAAAAGAATTGGCGATGTTTACTATTTCATCTAAATTTGACTCTGTAAATGTTTGAAAATCATCCGGCATCTCACCTTTCTGATTAAAATACTGTTTTGCCATAAAAAGAAAACCCATTAAAATTTTCTCTAATCTTTCATCTTCAAAGCCTGATAAATCTTTTATCTTCTCTCTGATTTGCTTAATCCATTTAATTGCTTCTGTATATTGTGTTAAATTTAAAATAGTCTTATCTCTATTTTGAATACGCTCTATAACATTGTTAAAAAAAACAGGATCATCAAGTAAAAGATAAAATTGCGGGCATGACTCAAATAAGAGAATCGCAGCTCTTTTATCTGTTCTTATACCAATAGGAAAATTTTCACAGATAAATGGTTTAGTAACTTGGCATCCTTCTGGGCCAAGACAATCCTGGAGTATTCCAACAAAGTTTTCATCTTTACCGGTTTCAATAAATTCAATCTTAGAATCAGGTTGTCTTTTTTGAATTCGTAAAACATCTTGTTTAATTATAGCGAATTCTTCAACACATATTTTGGGTTTTCTCAAGCAACAATTATACTCAGATGGACAATTTGCCCCTCTGCAAAATTTAAAATCGAATTTGTTGGCATTTTTCATGACAAGTCAAAAGTAGTGTTCGTTTTGTTGATCTTGTATTTTGGCGGTTAGATTTGAATTTCCATTTTCAACATCGGCGATGAAGGATGCTCAATCCAGCCAGCCTTCCCTAAATATAAAAATACCGTAATGGCTCACGGGATTACAACGCCCGTTTTACCCGCAACCCACCGAACTGTAGGCGTTTACAGGGTGCTGCATATGCGAGGCGAAGGGTACGCAGACGTACTCCCTGTACTTCAAGTGCCCGACAACAAAGCAGATGCGGTGCCCTGTGAACGCTTACAAAATACCGTAACGGCTCACGAGTTGTAGTATGCCCAGTTATTCCCCTTTGTCAAGTTAATTGAGAAATGGCCTGCTGAAGCAGGATCATGCCGTCGCGTGTTTCTCTTTGGTACAAAACCTTGTTGATTTGAATATGATATTTGAATATGATATTAGCTGCAAATTGTTGTAAAAAAGTGTGCACAGCAGCCTTTTGCCTTTTTCGGAACTTAATTTGTGCCTGAACGAAAACTAACCAAAGCTGTCATTTCGAGCAAAGCGAGAAATCTTATCATACTGAAAATACAGGTATTAAAGATTTTTCCCTACGGTCGAAATGACAAAAAGAGAGGTTTTTGT
>QNAY01000157.1 GCA_003645605.1 Thermodesulfobacteriota bacterium | reverse complement strand
GCTCGCAAGAGCAATCAACAATCCAATTTTCTATCCTGCTATTTCCACAAGGGTTTTATAAACGGAGCCGGCGCTGGGATGTCGAACTACGTTGAATTGTTTTCCAGTCTTCTTGCACGTAGCCTTTACTACTTTCAATGCCCCATGGCTGTTTATGCTGGTGATAAACAAAATGATGTTGGCTTTACAGACCACGTTTTTGAGAACATGCTGCCCATTGGCGCAGTTTCCGTTATGGAAGATGAAGTCAGCGCCCAGGTCATGGATGGTTTTACGGTATTCGGGTTCCAGGCGATCAAGGCCTCCTATCACAGCTACTCGCATGCCTTCCAGAGGACAAGGGCATTTTTTCCGTTCTGTGCAGTGAATACAGTCTCCCTTGGCATCCTCAGGACGGAGGAGAGTGAACACGTTACCAGTCCGTGAATTTTCTTCTTTGTCAGGCCATGTGCTCGGCACTATGGACTGTTTTTTATCCTTGGCTTGGATATTTGATTCGATCAGTTTTTCATATTCAGCAATCTTTGTATTTGCCTGTTCAAGCTCGTAGGCGAGCTTTTTTGCTTCGCGTTTCAGGGCTGCTTCTCGAAGCGGCTGTTGTCTCAATTCAGCCAACTCCTGGGAGTATTCGGCAAGCTTCTTCTTGAGTTTTAATATTTCCGCGTTCTGTTCCTGAAGTTGCCTTTTAAATGTAGATTTAACAGAAATTTCAGGTGGATTGACTTCAGAGCAGAAGTGATTTCCTTTTGCGGCCTTCAGACCTTGTTTTTTCTCTGTGACATTATGATTTAGGACAGAAATGCCGAGTTTGAGCTGGTTACAGTTCTCCATGAGACGCCAGATAAGAGAATGCGCCAGAATTTGGGCCTGTTGGCGCATCTCCGATCTGGAGTCAGTGCTCGCTGCCCATAAAATTGGAGCAGGCCACTGCCCGTCTCCAATTGACTGTGCCAGGTCCTCAGGGGTCAGGGAACGGACTCTCGAGCAAGCAGTGGAAAACTGACGCTTGAAGTAGCGGAGGAGGTCTTTTGCAGCGGATTTTTCCGGATCCTGACTGGCACGATGAAGACCACAGAGTTCGTAGCCCGGACCCATATTTGTAATGTTGGATTTCAGGTAATACTTGGTGCACATCTTACGCATATCTTTGATGTTCATGGTCATGGCCATGAGCACTGTGAGGGTAATACAGTCGGGCGTTGCAATTTTACCTTCTTTTACTGTACTACTTGAAGGACTGGCAATAAGGATATCTTTGGCTTTAACAGTAAGATCGGCCAGATTTTTTGGATTTGCCGTGGCATTTTTCATGACTGCCTCCTGACATATATTATATTTTGAGTTTCAATTGCAATTTCCGGCTGAATTAATGTCTTGTACCTGAATGCCGGCGCTGCTGTTGTCTTTTACTTGATTTACCACCTGTAAGGGCAGGAAGACCTCGAAGGTGCTCCCTTCCCCAGGGACGCTTGTCACATCAATCCATCCGCCCCTGCGACGTATCAGGGCAAAGACAATAGCCAGGCCCCATCCCCGCTTTCGGTTTTTTCCATTCACTTCTTTAGTGGAAAAGAGCGGATCGAAAATCCGGTCAAGTACGTCTTTGGGTATGCCTGGCCCGTAATCGCATACGGAAAGGACTGCAAAGGTCCCTGGATAAGCATTGCCGTGCCGGCGGCAGTAAGAACTGTCAACAGTGCGTTTAGAAGTTCCAATCAACAGATCTCCCCCTTCTGTCATGGCCTCTTGGACGTTAACTGCAAGATTGCTCAATATTCGCCATATGTCGCCTTGGCTTAACAGAACCGGAAGGGGATTACCGCAGGGAGTAAAATGCAGATTGATATTCTGGTTGAAAGATGATTTCAGGGCATCAAGGACCAGTTTTACCTCTACGCTTAAATCCCTGTGGGCCAGCTCCACCGTGATTTCATCAGGTCCGAGGGCCTGCAGGCGATTAACCAGGCCTTCCATGTTGTCCAGGACCTTGCGTACAGCCAGAACCTTCTGTTGTATATCAGGTTGAGGAAATTCCTTTTCGAGCTGGTACACTGTGGCTGCGATGGTTAGCAGACCGTTGTTGATGTCATGGCACAGACCTCCGGCCAGATGCTCCATGGATTCCATTTTCTGGATTTGGATAAACTCCGCCACTGCGTGATCCGTGGAATCCAAAAGGCCACGGATGGTGCTCAGGGAGTCACGGACGCCCGCAAGTGCTGTGCCGCCGGCAACAGCAGGTTGCGGTACATTCCCTATCGGCCGCCTTTGTGTAACTAGTCCGCGTATGGACGATTGACCTCCTACCATAATCTTATCTCCATTTATTATTTAGTGCCTGAACGAAAACCCCTCTTTTTGTCATTTCGACCGTAGGGAGAAATCTTTAATGCCTGTATTTTCAGTACGATAAGATTTCTCACTTTGCTCGAAATGACAGTTTTGGTTAGTTTTCGTTCAGACACTATTTAAGAGCCTCATTCTCCGCTAGAAAGCGTTTTGTTGCCACCGATCTGCACCGCCGTCCCTGCCTTCCTGCTCGCGGGCACTTTCGCAGGCACATTTGGCACACAACAGGGTGAACTATAGGCCGTCCTGTCTTGATGCATGTGTTGGTGCTTTTGTTCATGGCAACGCTCCTTGAAAATTATTTACCTCTTCAACTCAACCTCTCACTTGAATCATTTAGAACCATTTCCTAATTACTGATAAACTAAATGCGTTACATTTGCAATAGATAAATAAAAAAATATTTGGAATAACGAATCAAATATCGAACAAGGAACCGCAGAATGTCGAAGGGAAGCAAAAAAGGAATTATCACGAAAGCACGAAAAATTAAAAACACGAAAGGGAAGTCTGTGGATGGACTCATGAATTGGATGTTTGTTTTTTTATTCGATGTTGGACGTTCGATGTTGGACGTTCGATGTTCGATGTTGGACGTTCGTCTTTTTTATGTCTTGTTTCGTGTTTGCGTACCTTCGTGTTTTCGTGATTGATTTTGAATAGTTTTTTAACCGCACAAAAAAAATAAGGCGCTGGTCAAAATATTAACCAGCGCCTATTTGCTGAATGAAATTATTTAGGATAGAAATCTTAGAATTCGACAGCTATCTGGCTGAACACCAGATCACGTGTGTTTCGGTTTCCGACCTCGTCGTCATAGAGATCATACTTATCATACTCATCATACATATAGCCAACCGACAGGATCGTGTTGTCAAAGATCTCCTGGTTGAAGTTGATCCCGTAACGATCTCTTGGGAATCCGAGAGCGTAACAATCGTTGGAGCCAGCATACTTAAGCGTGATTTCGAGATTTCGCCACCAGTTGTAGTTGTACCCAACCTCAAGATTCCATACTTCTGCGTTCTTGATCTTACCTCCCGACCCCATCCACGTGACGCCAACCGTATCAGTAGCCGCCATGTACTCTGCATCAAAGAACATGCCCTGATAGCCAACATGGAAATAGGCAGCAGCACCGCCTACGTAATCATCAATTTCCCCGCTATAGTGGTGTAAAACATGCTCTATGTGGTCAGAGTCACAAATGTTGGAGATATATGAGGCCCCGACAAGCATGTCTAGGTCCTGCGTTTCATCCTCAAAGGCATAGTTGGCATCGAAACCGTAACTTTCAATAACGTTGTCACCGCCACCATCTTTTTCCTCTACGTCACCGTTAAAGACATAGCCACAAAAGGTGAAACCTTCCAATTCAGCTCCGATCAACAAGGCCTTTTCATTTGTCTCACCCATGAGCAGGGTAAGAGGCGCATCGATAAACGGATCATCAGGGAAATGCTCAAGGAGTGCGCCAAAAGGCACAAACATTTTACCAGCCATCAGAAAAGCGGGTGTTACTTCCGGATTTGCAATGGTGATAATGGCTGTATCTACTTTAAAGTTCCCATCATCATCATCATTTTCAAAGATCGGATCTTCATAAAGCAGAACCATTTCCGCGCTGACCCAGTCATTGACCTCTGCTCCAATTCCGAGTTCAACAGTAGTCATCGCAAGATCACTGTCCTTTTCATGGCCCCCAACGTTCATATCAGTGCTGTGGTATGCACCACCAAACTCAAGCAGACCATGAATGTGAATAGTGTCTTCTATGTGTCCTAAGATCGATTCCGCCCCGGCATGCGCGGGTTCTGTAGTTGCCCTCGGTTCGGCAACCCGCTGTTCCAACTGACTAAGTCTATCAGTGAGTGCTTGGTTTTGCTGGATCAGTTCCTGCACTTGTTGATCCAGGTTCCCCCCTGCTGCCAGAGAATTCGGTGTCCAGGAAATCATTCCCACTGCTGCAATGCACAAGCCTAACAACAGAGCTTTCAAAATTTTTAAACACATAATCGTCCTCCCCTTCCCTAAAGGTTGTTTTGATTTATAAACAGGTTGATTACTTTTCGATCTATATCACAAAATACATTAATTTTTTTACTTAGTGTCTGAACGAAAACTAACCAAAACTGTCATTTCGAGCAAAGCGAGAAATCTTATCGTACTGAAAATACAGGCATTAAAGATTTCTCCCTACGGTCGAAATGACAAAAAGAGGGATTTT
>QNAY01000156.1 GCA_003645605.1 Thermodesulfobacteriota bacterium | reverse complement strand
CCATACCTGGATGCCCCCTACGACTCCGGCTTCCAACCCGGAAGGGAGGCGGCCATCAGGACCTTCATGTACCAGGCGTATCAACATCTCAAACGAAATGGCAGAAAAAGGCGAACATAGCTGGAAATTGTACAACTTCCATCAAACAGCGCAACCTCCGGGCGCTCCGCTGCGCCAAGGATCTGCAAGAAATGCTCAAAGTCGCTTTGAAACAAAAAACCGGCATACCCCTCTCCGGCCTGCAAGGAACTAGATAGTCAGGATCAGTGAACTGAGCAGGAAATACATGGATCATAGGCCCTGACAAGCATCCGAGAGAGTCTTTCTATCTCTTTTCCCTCCATTCCCTGTACCATCAACTCATTAACCAGCTTGCGGAGATCATAATATATATTGCCGTTATTCTGATTGGTAGGGATCACACAATCTGCTTTCTCAATCTTTCCCCCTTCGCTGATCCGGTAGTAGTGATAGAGGGTCCCGCGCGGAGCCTCCACCGCCCCGGTTGCCTTGCATTGCCTTACTTTATAATGTATTGAAAATTCAGAGGTATCTGAATCGATCAATTCTGGGAGCAACTCTTTTGACTCATACATGACATGAAAGCACTCCACAAGTTGAGCTAGGTTATAGAAGTAAGGATTATGGACCCCTGGCCTTAAATTCAACCCCTCGGCTGCCTCTTTTGCCTTTGGATGCAGTAGGTCATAATTGTTGTTGAACCTTGCTAACGCACCTACTGCAAAAGATTCCCTGCTCAACCTCGTCAATTTTGAGTTGGAGAAGTCCCCAATGTATTCATTCGTCATGGAACGATATTCGTCTTCTTTTTTGCAGATACCATCACTTGAAATGAGATTCCCCCCGATAAACGGGTATCTGTTAACTCCTCTTAGCGATACTAATTCAGTCTCTCTGACAAAATCCGGTATCTTGAATCCCTTGAAGAAATCAAGCGCCTTCCACAGATATGGGATAGTAGCATCAAGGTCTTTAGCCAATTCTCTTAATTGCATCTTGCGTGGAATTCGTGTCAGACCGCCGATCTTTATGGCTATTGGATGCGTGCTCCTACCTACCAGAAGGTCAGCGGCCCTGTTGGCAAACCCCTTTATTTTGACTGCAGTCTCAGCCACTTCCGGATGCGTCTGCATTAGCGGAATCACGCTGGATACATTGAGAAAGTCAGGCGCTACCAGAAAAAAGAGGTGGAGGCTATGACTCTGCAGGGTCTCGGCATGTATGGCAAGGAGCCGCACCTTATGCGCCGGCTCCGGAATCCGGATCTTCAGTGCCCTTTCTATGGCTCTAGCACTGGCCAAGGCGTGTGAAATGGAACATATGCCGCAAATCCTGGCCGCAAGGATCGGGGTCATTTCAATGGAAAGCCCCTTGAACATTACCTCAAAAAACCTGGGAGTCTCTACTATGGCCCAGGTACATTCAGCCAGCTTTCCGTCTTCGACCCGTATCCTGATATCCCCGTGCCCCTCGACCCGGCACAGATGCTTGATATCTATATTTAACGATTTTAATGTTTTAACAGTCACTATTTAGAATCCCACTAAATGCGTTAAAAAATTTAACCCGTTCTACAATATGTTCCTCAGTAAATCCCTTTTCTCTGAGTATCTCCATGAGCGATTCAAAGTTCGCCTCTTCCGAAGGCCCGCGGCAACCCCAACAACCAAGCCGATTCCGGGGACAGACGGCATTACAGCCAGCGCGTGTAACAGGTCCAAGACACATCATTCCCATATCGAGCACACATGAATTGAGACGTTGTTTACATTCAACGCAGACTGGATATTTTGGAAATTGTGGCTCTATTCCGAGCACCAGATGGCGTACCAACCACTCGAATTCAGGTTTTGAAATAGGACAACCCGGCAGTTCTATGTCCACATGAACCACGTCCGACACCTTTCTGACCGGCCCGGTATCTACAGGGTGTCCGTCATAGACCTCTTTTACCACATCCGGCAGGGGGAAACGGCTTCTCAGGTTATTTACACCTCCCAGGCAGGCACACGCCCCCATTGCTACAAGAGTTCCTGCCTGTTTGCGGATTTTTTTGAGCCTTGCCACCTCGCTGTCAGTGGTAATGCACCCATCGATGAAGCCGATTTCATAATCTTCACGCCTCTCAGAAGAGATCTCCCGGAAGTTCACTATCTCCACCAGGCCAAACAGGTCTTTCAGGTCCTCTTCCTTATTGGCTATCTGAAGCTGGCATCCCTCGCAGCCGGTGAAATCAAAGAACCCCACTTTCGGTCTTTTAAGCGTAATCCCTAAGTATTTCATTATATTAACATGGATAAGCTATATCGCTTCCTTTAAATTCATCACTGTCCAGTAATCAAATACCGGTCCATCCAGACAGGTGAATGTGGAACCTACGTTGCAACGGCAGCACTTTCCCATGCCGCAATGCATCCTTCGCTCCAGGGAGACAAACATGCGCTGTCTCGGAATGCCTATATCTGCAAGGTGGGTACATACAAATTTAAACATTATGGGGGGTCCACATACAATCGCAAAGGTGTTCTCAGGATCGATCGAGATATCCTCAAACAAGTCAGTGATCAGCCCAACCTTTCCCCTCCAATTTTCATCAGGATTCTGGATTATTGTCAGTAGGTTCAAGTCATATATCTTGCGCCACTCTTCAAACTGGTAATCGAACAAGATCTGTCCGGGCTCCTTTACACCATACAGAATCGTAATGTCTTTGTACTCGGATCTGTGCTCGTTTATCCAGTATATCGGAGAGCGAAGAGGGGCAATACCCAACCCTCCGGCTATCAGGAGGACGTTGCACCCCACCATCTTCTGCATTGGGAAGTATGTTCCAAAGGGTCCTCTGATCCCAACCATTGCACCTGGCTCTAAACGGTGGAGCATCCCTGTAACCTTGCCGACCTTTCGTATGCAGAGTCCAATGAATTCCCTGTTCGACGGAGAGCTCGCAATGGATATCGGGACCTCTCCGCACCCGGGCAGCTCCAACATCACGAATTGGCCAGGGAGAAAGGTGAAATTTTCCCTTTCACAGGGCTCAGATATCCTTATTTGAAAGAGTTTCTCTGTAGCTGTCAATTTGACAATATTGACGACTTCGGATTTAAAGCCCCTTTCTGTCTGCATCAGGACAGTCTGCCGGTTAAAATCCGGAGGCGTTACCATGAATGGCTCCAGGTTTATGTCATGCCTTGAGATCTTTGGATTCATTTTTTCTCTGTCCTGATCAGATCGTCAATCACTGCCTTAGGGCTGATCCCGGCCGGACACGCCTTGCCGCAACGATTGCATCCCACGCATAGCGATTGATTAAATGCCTCCACAAATCCTCTGAACTGATGATAATATCGATATTTCAAACGAATGTGCGCTTCCGGGCGAAAATTGTGCCCTCCGGCCACAGCGGCAAAATCAAGGAGATTACACGAATACAGAAATCTCCTCTTGGTGGCCTTAGTAAAGGTCAGATCGGTGTCCTCTTCTATGCCGTAACAATAACAAGTGGGACATACCATGGCACAGCTCCCACAACTCAGGCATTTATCTCCCCACTTTTTCCAGACCTCTGACTCGAATTCCAGGTCCATCAATTCAGGTAAGATGCTTATGTCGACCTGGGTCTTAAACTTGGATTTAATCTGCTCTTTTACTATCTTGTAACGTCCTTGATCTTCCTCTGCGACCTCCCTGGCATTGAATTGATTTATTATGATGTAGGCAGTATCTGAATTGATCGCCACAAAATATTTGTCTCCTATGTCGGTCAGAAAGAGATCAAAACCATGAAAGGCCGTGTCCGTATTCATAGACCGGCAAAAACAATCTTCCAGAGGTTCGTGGTCGAGCCCTATTATCAAGGTATTCTGCCTTCGCGCAAAATAGTATGGATTGGGATATACACTCTTCAACATCACTTGGTCGAGCTTTAACAAGGCATTAATATCGCAAGCCCTCATCCCGATGATAACCCTCGGATGAATTGTGTATCGGATCTCTTGTTCCCAGTCTTTGTCTTCAAGACGATAGGTGGCAAGGTCTTCCTTGAATGGTAAGAAATAATTCTTGGGCGACGAATAGGATCGAGTATAATCCATCTCAAGTTCTTCGAAGGAGTTAATCTTCAAAAATCTATAAATCTTGTTTCCTTGCAGGTCCTGATCTCTTGATTTTGGACCAATAACCTCATTTTCCTCCAATAAGCACTCTACCATCTTTTTGAAATTTTCTTTTGTAATCGTCTTAAACAGCATAAAATTACCTGAGAATCTTTTACTCTGTTTATTATAAGAAATATGGAGTCTTCACATTTCTTCTTTTATAAAATACTCTGATCTTGTTTCCAGGAGATGTCAAGAAAAGTAAATATTCGGTGAACCCGCTATATCCTGCCTTGGAGCGGTTACCTTTTTCCGGGTTTCAAAGCTCACTCATCGCAGACCGGAGAGGCAGCGCAATCCGGCCCGCGATCGAAACCCTGCAAAAGGCAAACCGCTCCTGCGGCAGGGCGCGGATGGCAACTTCCACAATGGACCACGGGTTCACCGAATATTTACCCTTAGT
>QNAY01000155.1 GCA_003645605.1 Thermodesulfobacteriota bacterium | reverse complement strand
ATACTCTCTTCTATACAGGCAGAAACAATTTCCCAAAGACTCTGTGCAGACGTTTTGACCAAATCAGAAGAGAAAGATCCAAAATACTAAGGAACGTACAATAAATAACTTATTTATCTCCCGTTCCTAATTGTGCCCTATATCAATGGAACAAGGAAACTTATTTGTAATTTCCGCCCCTTCGGGGGCCGGGAAAACCACTTTATGCCGCAGACTGCTTGAGCAGATTTTCGGAATTTCTTTTTCTATATCATATACTACCCGTAATCCCAGGGAAGGGGAATTTAATGGTATAGACTATCACTTTGTTACTCAGGAGAGATTCAAAGAGATGGTCTCCGCCGATTCATTTCTTGAATGGGCACGGGTATATGACAATTTTTACGGAACAAGTAAACCAGAGGTGCTGTCAAGACTTGAGCTGGGAGAGGATGTGCTGCTGGACATAGATGTCCAGGGTGCCAGGCAGGTTCGCCGACTATTTCCAGGAACCATTCTGATATTCCTGCTGCCTCCGTCGTGGTCGGTATTGGAAGCTCGGCTCAGAGGTAGAGGGAGTGAGGATTCCTCAAGGTTGAAACTCAGGATGGCCAATGCAAAATCAGAACTGGAGGCAGTGCATGAATATGACTTCGCTGTGATAAACGACGACCTTTTACGGGCCACTGAAGACTTGAAATCCATAGTGATCGCCCAGAGATGCAGAACACCCAGGACTTTGGCAAGGCAGGGCCTTTGGTTTCCGACTCAAAAAGTAAATCAATAATAATCTGGGGCATACATCCGGTAAGGGAATTTTTAGAGATTTGCTCTGATGATTGCCAAAGGCTCTTTGTCCATCCTTCCTTTGGAAAAAAAAAAGCGCAGGCTGGCCTGTTACGTCTGGCAAAGCGACACGCGGTTCTTGTAGAACGTACGGAAAACCTTGAAAGTACAGGTGTTCCCGCAGGGACTGTACATCAGGGCGTTGCCGCCCTGGTAAGACCTGTTTGGTCTATTGACTTTTCCAGTCTGCCCTTGTATTGGAGAGATAAAAGGCCATTAGTGGTAGTATGTGATCAATTAACCGATCCACAGAATGTGGGGGCAATAGTGCGTTCTTCAGTTGCCTTGGGTGCTCAGGCGGTTTTGCTCCCCAGCCGGAGAACCGGCAGGATTACCGGAGCAGTAGCAAAATCATCTTCTGGTGCACTGTTTCATATAAAGGTATGCCAAGTAGGAAATTTAGTAACAGCCATGAGGCAACTTAAGGAAATAGGACTCTGGATAGCAGGGTTAAGCCCGGACGGCGAGCATTCGCTCTGGGAGTTGGATTTGAATAGGCCTTTAGCTCTGGTAGTTGGTGCGGAAGGGACGGGACTGCGCCGTTTAGTCAAGGAGACTTGTGATTTCCTTGCAAGAATACCTCATTTCGGCCCTGTTGGTTCCATGAATGTTGCCTCTGCTGCCGGCATAGCCTTGTACGAGGTTGCAAGGCAGCGTAATTTAACTAATGAGCTGATAAGCTAAACAGCTCGCCCGAAGGGCGGTAATTGTATGATAAGACTGTATGGGAAAGTGACCGGGGCCGCGTATGCGGTAACCAGGCCTTTCTTGGAGTTGTGGTCCAGGGTAGAGGGAAACAATGGGATGTGGTCGGGTCGCTTGGGGCACCTCCCCGACTATGTTGCTGCAACCGGTCCTCAGGATTTATGGCTCCAGGCGGTTTCAGTGGGGGAAGTGGCCGTGGCGGAGGCCTTGGTCCAGGCCATTGACCGCCGGGCACCAGGATTAAAAATTCTCATATCAGCTACTACGCCTGCGGGTTTTGCCAGGGCAATGTCCTCCCTGGGGACCCGTTGCTCAGTGATTCCTTATCCCCTTGATTTTCCTCAGATAGTCCGTAGAATGGCAACTGAGGTCCGTCCCAGGGTGTATGCCTGCCTTGAGACAGAACTCTGGCCTAACCTTATCAGTGCGGTGAGGCAATTCGGGGGCAAGACCGTGCTCTTAAACGGCCGCATTTCAGCCAGGTCTTTTCCCAGGTATTTGAGATTGCTCTCTATTACCAGACCCTTGCTCGCCGGTTTTTCAAAGATTTGCGCCATTTCTGATATCCACGCAAATAGGCTGGCGGCACTTGGGGCCCCTATGGATAGGATACAGATTACAGGAAATGCCAAGTTCGAGGGTCTTGTATCCAGACCTGATCCTGATCGTGTGATAGGCCTTCGGAATCGCCTCAAAATTGAAGATTCGATTAAGGTCCTCGTTGCGGGAAGTTTGCGAGGGGGCGAGGAAAAAGAGGTAATAAAAGCTTACAATTTACTTCAGTCTCGCTGGCCTAACATGATATTCTTTTTAGTACCGAGACATTTGAAGAAGGTTTCTTCTATTGTAAGCGTGTTAAACAAGAAGAGCATACCATATCAGCTTTGGAGTGACCTGGAAGTAAATCAGAAACGTACCGCAAAAGTCGTAGTGGTGGATGTAATAGGTCCGCTTTTTGATCTCTATGGTTTGGCTGCAGCGGCCTTTGTTGGGGGTTCTCTGGTACCAAAAGGGGGACAAAATCTTTTGGAACCAGCTGCCTGGGGCTGTCCTGTTATTTACGGTCCTCATACGGACAATTTTGAAGAGGCAAGAATAACCCTTGAGTCTCATGGTGGAGGTCAAGAGGTTTGCAACGGCAAAGATTTGGCAGAAGCGGTAAATATGCTATTTGAGGAACCTTTAAAAAAAGGAGAGCGGGGCATGAGGAGCCGCAGCGCCCTTGAAGCTCTTGCCAAAGGAGTTGCTACAAAACAGACAGATGTTTTGCTACAGGTGCTTGAAGCCCAGAGCTGATTCCGCTGAAATACCACATTTTTAAATTCAAAATTCAAAATTGTGTTTGAATGGTTTTTCTGTTCAGACACTAACCACCGGAAGCCTTATATTTTTTATAAATTAACAGCAGGCCTTCTAAAACAAGGTCCGGCAATATTGTTTCTACTAGAGAACAATGCGGGGCTATTATCTGTGCCAGTCCTCCCGTAGCTACCACTTTGGGTTTTTGAGCAAATTCCTTTAACAGACGACTTATGATTCCGTCTGTCAGGCCTGCAAAGCCATAGATAATGCCTGCTTTGATTGCCGAGGCAGTGTCCTGACCCAGAGCAGTTTCAGGTTTGGTAAAAAGCTCCACCCTTGGGAGTCTGGAAGTACCTTTAAAAAGGGCCTCTGCCGCGAGGAGCAAACCGGGAGCTATGGAGCCTCCCAGGTATTCACCCTTTGATGATACACAGTCAAAAGTGGTTGCGGTTCCATAATCGACTATAATCACGGCATTCTTGTACCTTGAGTATGCAGCCAGAGAGTTTACGAGCCGGTCCGCTCCCACTTCATAAGGACGCTTATAAAGGATAGGCATCCCGACAGGTACATCTTCCTGGACTACAAGGGCACTTTTTTTCATATAATTGAGGGTTAGTTCCTTCCAGCTATGTATTAAGGGGGGCACAACACAGGATATCACTACGTCTGAAATATCTTTTAGTTCTATTTTTGCAAGCCGGCATAACTGGTCCAAAGATACTGCCAGTTCATCAGAAGTGGCTTCCTTGTCCGTGCGAATTCGCCAGTTTTGGAGAAGGGAGTCATCCTGGAAAAGGCCGATTACAGTGTGTGTGTTTCCAATATCTACAGCCAGGAAATATTCTCCAGAGTATCTGCTGTTTTCCATAGTAGATATAATTCCTGTAACTATTCAAGGGGTTACAACTCCCGTTTTACTGCATACTGAACTGTAACCGTTTACAGGGTGCTGCAGATGCGAGGCGACGGGTACAGACGTACTCCCTGTACTTCAAAAGTGCCCGACAACAAAGCAGATGCGGTGCCCTGTAAACGGTTACCTAAAATAGGACTTGAAAATGCGTAACAAAGATATCATTGTTGATGTCCTCGCCATGCATCTCCTCCCTGAACGAATAATTGAGCTGCCATTTGATATTTTGCCCGTGAATGAACCAATTGCATCCCACCGTATACCAGCGGCTGTCTAAAGCATTACCATCATCCACATTCGGATCAAACTCATCATACCGCGCAGTGAGCTGGAAATTGTCAGTGAGGTCTACCTGTGTCTGTATACCATAGCCGTATTGACGTTTGGACTCATCGCCATCTTGCGTTATGAATTCGGCCTGCAGGTGTACCGGCTTCCAGTCGAATGCGCAATTGAAATCCCAAAGATGTATGTTATTCGCAACCTTGTGGCGAGCTATAGGATATTCATAATGGTCGCCAACTTTTTTTGCCTTGCCAAGGACCGTGGTTTCATAATCATAGCCCGTCTGATCGTAAGCATAACTTGTGCCTAAAATGAAGTGTGGTGATGGTCGCCAGAGGAACATGCCGGAAACCATAAAATTTTCGTTATCATTACGCATATGATTGAATGCGTTGCCATTGTACAACCCAATTGCGTAAAAGAACGGCGAGTCGTTGATTTTTGCTCCATGGGCCCGGCCATCCCATTGACCGTCTCTGGGTGACTCCAGGCTGATTCCGATTTCACGCTTTCGGGCGAGCTTATCGATCACAAGAGGGCGTTCACATAGCGGAAGTTTCGGTCCGGACGTAGTATATGATGGTGAAAAACGCGCTT
>QNAY01000154.1 GCA_003645605.1 Thermodesulfobacteriota bacterium | reverse complement strand
GGACTGGCATGGACTCCCTCAGGAGGTGAAATCCTGTTTATTGAGGCCGGGAAGATGAGTGGCTCAGGGAAGATATTACTTACAGGAAAGCTGGGTGATGTAATGAAGGAATCCGCCCAGACCGCCCTGAGTTTTGTCCGTTCCAAGGCATCAGATCTGGGTATCCCGGATGACGCCTTCAAAGATGAGGACATCCATGTCCATGTTCCATCAGGGGCCATACCCAAGGACGGTCCCTCTGCCGGAGTGGCTATATGTATGGCACTGATATCCCTTTTTACTGATCGGTCTGTCAGGCCTGACATAGCTATGACTGGTGAAATTACCCTAAGAGGACTCGTACTTCCAGTAGGCGGGATTAAGGAAAAGGTGCTGGGTGCCCACAGGGCCGGGATAAAAGAGATTATTCTGCCCAAGCGCAATGCCGGGGACCTTGATGAAATACCTTCCCCTGTCAGGGAAACCATAAAATTTCACTTGATATCCAGAGCGGATGAAGCAGTAAGTATTGTGTTCAAGTCTAAGGGACGAAAAAAGCGCCAGGTTGACACCTCAAGACGAATTAAGTAGCTTTCTCTGATTTTACTAATTATTTACGATGGGAAAAGCTCAAGGTAACTGAGCATCCATTTGTATGAAAAATTGGGATTTAAAAGAGCATGTTTGATAATTTGAGTGAGCGTCTGGATTCCGTATTCAAACGCCTTAAGGGTTACGGAAAGCTTTCAGAGAAGAATATCCAGGAGGGCCTGAGGGAGGTCCGCCTGGCACTTTTGGAGGCGGACGTAAACTATAAGGTGGTAAAGGACTTCATTGCCCGGGTGAAAGAACGGGCTGTGGGGCAGGAGGTGATGGAAAGTCTGACTCCGGCCCAGCAGGTTGTAAAAATAGTCCATGAGGAGCTTATAGCCTTACTTGGGGGCCATAATAAAAGGCTTGATCTGGCTGGACGCCAGCCTGCAGTTATACTTTTGGTGGGTCTTCAGGGTTCGGGTAAGACCACCACTGCTGCAAAGCTCGCTAGTCGGCTGAAATCAAAGGGGCGGAAACCCTACCTTGTGCCTGCCGATGTTTACAGGCCTGCGGCCATAAAGCAGCTACAGATTCTTGGGGACCAGCTAAAAATTGATGTATTTCCTTCGGAGCCGGCCATGTCTCCTGTGGACATAGCTAGACAGGCAGTTGCCAAAGCGGAACTTGCCAGCCTCGATACTGTTATCATTGATACTGCAGGCCGTTTGCACATAGATGATGCCCTAATGGGGGAACTCAGGGAAATAAATGCCGTGGTGTCTCCCCAGGAAATTCTGCTTGTGGCAGACGCCATGACCGGACAGGATGCTGTCAATGTAGCCCAAAAATTTGACCAGGAACTTTCGATTACAGGCGTTGTGCTTACCAAGATTGAGGGTGACGCCAGAGGCGGTGCGGCCCTTTCGATACAGGCAGTTACAGGAAAATCCATCAAGCTTGTAGGTGTCGGTGAAAAACTTGACGCCCTGGAGCCCTTCCATCCTGACCGGATAGCCAACCGAATTCTCGGAATGGGGGATGTTCTCAGCCTGATTGAGAAAGCTCAGGATACCATTGACCAGAAAAAGGCCCTGGAGCTTCAGAACAAGCTTAAAACGAACAGTTTTACTCTGGAGGACTTTAGAGACCAACTGCGGCAGATAAGAAAAATGGGAAGTCTTGAACAAATTATTTCCATGATCCCCGGTCTAAACAAGATGAAGCAGTTGAAAGGGTTGGCCCCTGACGAAAAAGAACTCATACGGGTGGAGGCTATTATTAACTCCATGACACCCCAGGAGCGCAGGAGTTACACTATCATCAATGCCAGCCGGAGAAAGAGGATAGCCAATGGTAGCGGCACCGCAGTTCAGGATGTAAATCGCCTTATTAAAAATTATACAGCAATGAACAAAATGCTCAAAAAAATGAGAAAAACAAATTTTAAACAATTCCCTAAAGGGCTTTTGCCCTTTTGAATTATTTTCGGAGGTAAATATGGCAATAAAGATTCGTTTGACCAGGCATGGACGCAAGAAGAAGCCGTTTTATCGTGTGGTGGCGACAAACTCTGAGGCTGCAAGAGATGGAAAATTTCTCGAAATCCTCGGAACCTACGATCCTCTGAGGGATCCGGCGGAATTCAAAGTTGACTCATCCAAGGTAAACAAATGGCTGAGTTTGGGCGCTAAGCCCTCAGATACGGTGAGGTCCTTGCTTAAAAAAGCCAGCCACCCGGTGGAACCTGCTCAAGCATAATAATACCGCCACATAAGGACATTGACTGCGGAGACGAACGATGAAGGAGCTGGTTGAATACATAGCAAAGGCACTGGTAGATAATCCTGGGGCGGTGAAGGTAAACGAGGTCGAAGGAGAACAGACCTCGGTTCTAGAACTTAAGGTAGCCAAGGAAGACCTTGGAAAGGTGATAGGTCGGCAGGGCCGTACCGCCCGAGCAATGAGGACCATACTCAATGCTGCATCCACAAAACTGCGGAAAAGGTCGGTTTTAGAAATACTTGAATAGTTGATGTGCACTGATACCTTCTTTTTTGCCCTTGGCAGGATTGTAAAGACCCATGGAATACGTGGTGAGGTGCAAGTGTATTCCTACTCGGATGTAGAGTATTGTTTAGACTACCAAGACCTTTTTGTTCAGGGCAAATACGGCGACAAAGTGCCTCAAAGGGTGCTTAAGGCCCGCGTCAAAAAAGGTCAAAGCGTGATCCTGGCACTTGAAGATGTAGTTGACAGGACACAGGCAGGATCTTTTGTGGGCAAAGAGATCTTCCTGGATAGAGCCAAACTGTCGCCGCTGGCTGAGGGAGAATATTACCGGCACGAGATTGAGGGACTTTCTGTGGTGAGTGCCAAAGGGGAAGAATTGGGAATTTTGTCTGATATCTTGAAAACAGGTGCCCATGATGTCTATGTGGTTAAAGGTGACAAAGGAGAGATCCTTGTGCCTGCTGTTGAGCAGATGGTGAAAAATATCGACCTTAAGAAGGGCATCATGGTGGTAGATCTTCCCCCTGGCCTTGTTGAGGCCAATGCTCTTTGACATAGTTACTATCTTTCCCCATTTTTTTGATTCATCCTTAAAAGATGGGGTGGTGAGGCGGGCCATTGAGGCGGATATCTTGAAGGTCAGGACAGTCAACCTCAGGGATTTTACTACAGACAGGCATCGGACCACTGATGACAGACCCTTTGGTGGTGGAGAGGGTATGGTGATGAAGCCCGAACCAATTTATAAGGCCCTTGATGTCCTAAAAAAAGAGCCGCCTGAGGCCAGGGTCATTTTGCTAAGCCCCAGAGGAAAGTTACTTGATCAGGCTCTGGCCGGGGAGCTTGCTCAACTCGAACGGCTTATCCTTGTATGTGGCCGATACGAAGGAGTGGATGAGAGAATCCGAGAGCACTGTGTAGATATTGAGTTGTCTGTCGGAGATTATATTCTGTCCGGCGGCGAAATCGCCGCTCTTGTAGTGATAGAGGCTGTTAGCAGGCTTATTCCGGGTGTCCTGGGATGTGAGTCATCAGCAAAAAATGATTCTTTCAGTGACGGGCTCCTGGAATTTTCTCAATACACCCGTCCCAGGGTCTTTAATGACTGGGAGGTCCCGGAGGTATTACTGTCCGGAGACCATGCAAAAATTGCAAAATGGAGAAGGGAGCAATCCCTTGGCCTTACTTATGAATACAGGCCGGAACTCCTTAACTGTGCCCGATTGGATGAAAAAGACATTAAATACCTCAGGAGCCTGGGGTGGAAAGAAAGCTGATCTACCTTGCCTTGGTCCATTATCCGGTCCTGAATCGGCATGGTGAGTTAATAGCCTCGGCCATTACCAACCTGGATATTCATGATATAGCAAGGCTGGCCCGGACCTATGAGCTGTCGGCATATTACCTGGTTACTCCATTGTCTGATCAGCAGGTATTGGCAAAAAACCTGATTGATCACTGGCTGGAAGGAGTCGGGGGAGATATTAATCCGGATAGACGGGAGGCCATGGGGCTTATAAGGATTGCGGGAGACATTGAAAAGGTCTGTAGCGAGATAACACTTGAGACAGAAAAACGCGTTCTTGTATATGCCACTACTGCCAAGAAACGGCCGAACCCTGTGGATTGGTCCGGTTTGCGAAAAAAAATAGAAGATCAAGGCCGTGACAGTATTTTGCTTCTCTTTGGCACTGCTTCCGGATTTGATAACAGTGTGCTTGAAGGTGTTGATGGAGTAATTTCCCCTATAGAGGGTAATCGGGAATACAATCATTTGCCGGTCCGCAGCGCAGTTGCAATAACTCTGGACCGGCTTTTGGGGAATAGAAATTAATAAAATGTTGAATGCTGAATGTTGAATTATGGTAAAAAAGTTTGTAAGCGTTCACGCCCATATTGTCATTTCGACCGAAGGGAGAAATCTTAAATGCCCATGCCTGTGACATATTATGTGTATCTGCTCACAAATTGGAACAATAAAGTGATGTATCTGTGGGTAACCAATAACCTGGAGCGGCGCCTTTATGAGCACAAGAACAAGCTCGTCAAAGGATTTACCGAAAAATACAACGTGAACAAGCTGGTTTATTTTGAAGAAACGCAAGACGTAACTGCT
>QNAY01000153.1 GCA_003645605.1 Thermodesulfobacteriota bacterium | reverse complement strand
TTGTCCTAAAAAGTAAAAAAGACAGCCCCCCAACAAATGGAGGATATGACTGGTATGGCTGGAGGTCTTATGACGCCGGAGAAAGCTGCCTGGATCCTGTCACCGTGCCGGAAACAGACGGTACTTATACGCTGGTGCCGAACACTCATCCCTGTTATGTGGGTCATGAACCTTATTGTCAATACTACCCCGAGAAAACGACTACTACCGGTGGCTACTACACCACTGGGTATAAAGACAATTACGGGGATTATAGTGTAACAGACCCGGAAAAACCAAGATATATTAATAAAGATACTCTTATGGTAACTCCATATAAAGGCTACTGTAACGGCAATTGGTGGTGCGATAATCCTAATCCTGATGCAGGGGAGAAGACCCTTGTCACGGATACTATTGAGAATGTGGTTATTGATTCTTCCGGAACTATCGGGGATATCGAGCCCAACACCTTTGATTATTCCTATTTCAGATACCCTGGTAAAGGGACAGATGACAGACCTCATGCATGGAGCTACAGAACAACAGCCGATGGTTATGTCTATAAATATGGTACATCCCATTCCAACGCGTCGAAATGGGGTGATGCAATACAGAACGATCCATTTTTTCCGGCTAACGTTAGTGATGAGCAGGCAAACCATGCCGGAGACGACCAAGTGGTTTTTGTAAATCTGCCGGCATATGATGCTGCTGATGCTCATAAAGGTGATGATGTAACAGGTCAGAATATAGCCAAGACCTTGAATTACATCAGCCTTGCCAGGGTACCATATCCCAAGAACACGCGGTACGATCGTACAATGATGCCGTATACCGAGTCTTTAGCACCCAATACCAGCACAGCAAATCCAGGACAGGGTACGCCACTTGGGGCCTCCTTGGAAAACGCCAAGGAATATTATGAAAGCTATTTGGAACAGGATGTTTACACCCAGGGGGGATGCCGGAAGAATTATGTAATCCTTCTGACAGATGGTCTGGAGACATGTGATGGAGACCCTGTTGCCGCGGCTGAGGCCTTGAATACTCCCCTGATTCCCGATTCAGCTAATTCTACAGTTAAAACATACGTGATCGGTTTTGGATTGGATGATGCCAGCAAGGAGACTTTAGATAATATAGCTGAAGCCGGAGGTACAACACAGGCTTATTTTGCCGCTGATGTAAAGGAACTGACAGAAGTGCTTGTCTCGGACATTTGGTCTGATATCTCCGAAGATTCATATACCCGTTCAGCTCCGGTAGTTACCCGCATTCTCGAAAAAGGCGATGAACTCAAGATATATTATGCATATTTTGATCATCCGGTATGGCGCGGGCATTTGAAGGCATATAATCTAAATGAAGATGGAACCATGGGTGATCCTGTTGCGCAATGGTTGAGCGATTGCGATGGGGATTTTGAATTCGATGCAGATGCCGGGTGCGAAATAGCAAGCCAATTCGGCCGCACCATATATACAATGAACAACAATGGAACCAGGATCGATTTCTCTCCAGCAAATATCTCTGATCTGAAAACCCTCGTGAACCCAAACGGTGAAGATATTAACGGCAACAATGTTACCGATGAAAATGCGGATGCAGAAGTTGTAATAGAATACGCCATCGACCCAGGGTATGATGACGGAGAGTATGCAGGGACCCGTGACCCGTACTGGCCCTTGGGAGACATATACAACTCAGTCCCCGTGGTGGTCACAGAACCAAAATTTAATATCTGCTACAAAAAGGGGTATTGCGATACAGTTGACGACGACAACGTCACCCATGATGGATTCAAGACTACTCATGCATCTAGAGATACAATAATCTATGTCGGCGCGAATGACGGGATGTTGCATGCCATAAATGAGAGTAACGGCCGGGAAAGATGGGGCTGGATACCGAATTGTGTGCTGGGAACCCTGCATGAGTTTAAGGATGGGCACAGGTTTACAGTCGATCTGTCTGTCAAGGCCGCGGACATTGATGTGTCCGACAATTGTACAGGGACAGGCTGGAAGACGGTCCTTGTCGAAGGCATGAGAAAGGGTGGAAGTCACTATTTTGCCATTGATGTGACAGACCCGGATGACCCGCAGCCGATGTGGGAGATAACAGACGACAACATGGGCAAGACCTGGTCGGTCCCGGCATTCGGTTGTATCAACATTAACGGTATGGCCACAAACGTTGTGTTTGTCGGAGGAGGTTATTCTATCACTGAGAACAAGGGAAACAGGGTCTATATCTTAAAGGCCGGCACAGGAGAAATTTTATCGGAGATTGAGGTGGGCGGTGCCACTAATAACGTGCCGTCGCAAATTCTTGTCATGAGATATCTTCTGGACAAACAAGGCAATCTTGTGGACTATGTCAACAGGGAAAAAGTTGATTCCAGGCTCAAGGGTTTTATTGAGGTTGCCTATTTTGGGGACACAAGCGGGACCCTTTATAAAATTACAGGCCTCAATGCGGACAAGCATTGGGACCCTGAGGCGGAGGTGCTTTATAAGCCGGAGAACCCTCGGCCCATATATCATAAACCTGCCATAGCGGATGTCTGTAAGAATTGTACCAAGCGGTTTGTCCTTTTCGGGACCGGGGATGAGAATGATCCCATAGACGGATCATCGCAGGATTACTTCTATGAGATTGAAGACCGTGCATACGATGGTAGTGCAAATGGACAGGATCATGGCTCACAATGGACTAAGAGCCAGAAAGATGACGGATTGTTTCGCATGACCTGGATGTCCACCCTGGAACAGGGGGAAAAGGTGTTTTCCGATCCTGTCACCTATCGGAATGTGGTGTACTTTACCACGTACCAACCGCAGGGTGGATGCTCGATGGGGTTTAGTTACTTATACGGATTGACTACGACCCAATGTGGGTCTGAAGGTGGAGAAGGAGGTCTGGAGTATGATTTGCAGGATAAGCCGCTTAATCCGCACGAGGTGAAACTGGATTTGGGAATAGGTATTGCCACCTCCCCGGTAATAGCTCCTCCCAGGATGTATGTCCAGATACCAAGAGGAGGTGGAGGCGACATGAAACCACCTGCCGCAATCCAAATTCCTGTAGATCCCGGAACCCTCTTATACTGGCGAGAGGATTATTAATGTTACTATTTCTTGCGGGCGGAGGTAAACCCTCACCCTTTGTTTTTTTCTCACCTAATCCTAAAGAAGCACTAAACCTGATATTGTCATAAAGAACCCTGAATGTTAGTCTTACAGTCATGGAATTTATACCAAAATGGCTGGCATGGGAGATAACCAGGCGCTGCAACCTTCACTGCGTACATTGTCGATCTTCATCAGAGCTGGAAGAAAAAGAGCATCCTGACTTTTCCACATCAGAGGCCTTCAGGGTCCTGGAGGATATAGCAAGTTACGCCAAGCCGGTAGTAGTCCTCTCAGGCGGAGAGCCGCTGCTAAGAGAAGACGTGTTTGACATTGCCCGGTATGGCACAAAAAAGGCCCTGAGGATGTGCCTTGCCACCAACGGTACCTTTGTAACCCCGGATGTCTGCGCCAAAATTAAGGATTCCGGCATATGCATGGTCTCTCTCAGTCTTGACGGAGCCACGGCCGAGGTCCATGACGATTTCCGCCGGCAGCCTGGCGCCTTTGAATACGCCATAAATGCCGCCAGGCTCTTCAGAGAGCATGGCATAAGCTTTCTGATCAATTCTTCCTTTACTCGCAGGAACCAGGACGAAATCCCCAAGGTTTACAAATTGGCTAAGCAAATAGGGGCTACTGCGTGGTATATGTTCATGATTGTGCCAACCGGGCGGGGAAAGGAGATCATGGAAGAGCTTATTACCCCTGAAGACTATGAGACCCTGCTCAACTGGCATTACGAGATGGAAAAGAAAGAAAAAGATATTCTTGTCAGGCCTACCTGCGCGCCGCATTATTACCGGATTCGTCTCCAGAGGGCCAAGGAACAGGGCGAAAGGGTAAAGCACAGGAGCCTCAAGTTTTCTACCGGCGGATCCAAGGGCTGCCTGGCAGGTCAGTTGATTTCTCTTATCGACGTAGACGGAAACGTGCTTCCTTGCAGTTACTTCCCCTTACCGGCAGGAAATATCAAAAAACACTCTTTCAAGGAAATCTGGGAAGAGTGCACTCTTTTCAAGGAACTAAGAGATTTTTCTTCCTACAAAGGACGCTGCGGCGCATGTGAGTATATCCGGGTTTGTGGAGGATGCAGGGCCAGGGCTTATGCAATCCACGGTGATTATCTTGCTGAAGAACCTTTTTGTACTTATGTGCCGAGAAAGATGAGAAAGAAGGGTTGAAAGCCGTTCCGGCTTGAAATTGGAAATTGGGAAACATGAAACGAGTCTATGAGTTGGATGTTTACAAACTGGCAGAAGAGTTATCAGATATGGTCTGGCACGACTTTGATAAGTGGAACAAAAAGGTTCAGAATACCGTAGGCTATCAGATAATACGATCATCTGACAGCATAGCTGCAAATTAGCAGAAGGGTATGGTCGATATACTCCATCTGACAGGAAAAGGTTTTATCTAGTGTCTGAACGAAAACTAACCAAAACTGTCATTTCGAGCAAAGCGAGAAATCTTATCGTACTGAAAATACAGGCATTTAAGATTTCTCCCTACGGTCGAAATGACAAAAAGA
>QNAY01000152.1 GCA_003645605.1 Thermodesulfobacteriota bacterium | reverse complement strand
TACGTCTTGCGTTTCTTCAAAATAAACCAGCTTGTTCACGTTGTATTTTTCGGTAAATCCTTTGACGAGTTTGTTCTTGTGCTCATAAAGGCGCCGCTCCAGGTTATTGGTTACCCCCAGATACATCACTTTATTGTTCCAATTTGTGAGCAGATACACATAATATGCCACAGTCATTTAAGATTTCTCCCTTCGGTCGAAATGACAATATGGGCGTGAACGCTTACCGTTTTTCTTTATTTCTTTTTTTGCGCCTTTGCGTGAGCTTCTTCAAAAGCGTAAACCGGTGAATGAAGGATGCCCACAATTCTAATCAAAAAAATATTTATTGTATAAAACCATCATTCATCTTCTTCAGTGGAGTTTTCTCTGACAATATCCTTTACATTTTCAAGAATGTAGAGCACATCATGAACGGTGACTTTGGAGTGTTCCTCACAAAAACCGTCAATTGCAACAAGAATACGTTCAGTCAATTCATCAAACTGATCGACAGAAAGATTGGTGGCAGGCTCCGAAGCCAGGAGGGAATCCAAGTCGATGCCATAATACCCTGACAACTCCTCCTTTATCTTTGCGAGCCTGTGGGCATGCCCTCGACCAGAACGTTTTTTATCCCGTATGCTTACAACTTTGCCCATTAAAATCCTCCGCATGAAATACTTTCTGTAACCGTTCGCGGGATTACAACGCTTTACCGCAACCCGCCGAACTGTAAGCGTTTACAGGGTGCTGCATATGCGAGGTATACGGATACGCAGACGTACTCCCTGTACTTCAAGTGCCACGACAACAAAGCAGATGCGGTGCCCTGTGAACGCTTACGAATATTCTAGCTCAATTTATTGACCAGTGGCAAGTATTTTAAAACAAATTTAAGACAAATTATCACTTCCCTCTAAAGCGAATTGACATATTCCGGCACAATAAGTAGATTTCCATTATGATTTTAGAAGAACTTACCATGCCGGCCTTTATAGAAGGTCTAACTAAAACCCGCACTATTATAGTGCCCTTTGGTGCTGTTGAGGAACACGGACAGCATCTACCACTGGGGACCGATACGATCCATTCGTATGAACTATCCAAGGAAACCAGCAAGCATCGTCCTCTTTTCGTTGCGCCACCAGTATGGTACGGACTCTGCAGAAGCACAAGTCAACATACCGGTACAATTACAATATCCGGGGATACCTTGAAAAGGCTTACTGTAGAACTTGTTACATCACTTTATAATCAAGGGCTGAGAAATTTTGTACTCCTTTCCGGTCACGCCGGCGGCACTCACATGGCTGCCCTTACGGATGCAGGCGAAGCGATACTGTCCAATCTTGAAAAAAGCCGGGTGGCAGTATTATCTATCCTTGATCTATTAGCTAAAATTCCTGATGGAATTATAGAAACAGAGAATGACTCGCATGCTGGTGAGGTAGAAACATCATTAATGCTCCACCTGAGGCCGGGGCAGGTTGATGGTACGAGTCCTGAAGAATATCCTTCCTTTCCCACACCCATCCTGGCCAGAGATAAAAAAAGGTTCTGGCCCGGGGGAGTATGGGGTGATCCTTCAAAGGCTTCTCTTGAAAAGGGCAAAATTCTGCTTCAAAAGGAAGTCGAAGTTCTGCTACGTCTGGTAAACAGGATCGAGTCCTTTGATGGTTAAGGCTGGGAAACGCATACTTAATTGCGTCCTTCTATTTCTGGTGGGAGCAATTTTATTGGCAGCCTGCCAGGGCAATGCTGATCCTTCCAATGCCCCTGATTTTACGCTTCTTAATCTCCAGAACAAATCCGTAAATCTGTCGGACTATAAAGGACAGGTAGTGCTCATCAACTTCTTTTCCACCAACTGTCCTCCCTGTCGAGTAGAAATTCCTGACTTTATTCGACTACAAAATCAATACGGTTCAAAAGGTTTTGCCGTTATCGGGATATCCGTAGATCAGAATGGGAAAAGAATCCTTCCGGGATTTGTACAGGCATTAAGGATTAACTATCCTATATTGGTTGGCACATCAAAGGTAATAAGGGATTATGGAAATATCTATGCCCTTCCGGCATCTTTCTTGATTGACAGAGATCATCGAATTCTCAAACACTACACCGGTATGGTAACCAAGGACGAACTAGAACCTATCATAGTTAATGCCTTAGGCATAAATGAGTTTTAAAACTGATGGGGCATTTTCAGCGGAATCAGAAAATTACTTGCGCAAGGTCGCTATCATTCGTTTAGGTTTAAGTAAAATATCCAGTGCATCACAGATGTTGAAGAAAACGGCATTACTTGCCATCAAGGCATCAATAGAGGCCCCCTCTTTACCAATTACGCACAAACCCAACTTGGCCTCTCTCAACATCAGGGCGTCATTACAACCATTTCCTATAGCCACGGTCTCATCACGACCAAGTTCTTCCAGAAAAGCAAGCTTCTGCAGATCGCCCCTGCCGGATTCCAGTTGATGGATCTTTATGCCACACTCCTCCACCAACTGATCAGTCAACTGGTCAAGAGTTTGAACTGTATCTGCCGTCACCACATAAGCATCCATTATTTCCGATATTTCCTTTAGTCGCCCGACAACACCTTCAACAAAACCGCCATCAACTGTAATTGTCCCGTTAAGATCCAGTATTATATTGAACAGATTGTAGAAAACCCCGCAAGGCATATCTATTTGAATCTTTCGAGAACCAGACATGGCTTATACCCTCCTCAAGGTTACCTTATCTGTCAACCCTTGCAAAGATAGATCGGCGAATACGAGCCGGCAAAAAAGCCACAGCCCCATCAGCCACCTTTCTCAGAATGGGAATCAGATCGTCACGTCCACTCCAGTTATCCTTAATCACCTTCTCGTCAACCCTGAGAACTAAACGCAACAAAGCAAGGGCCACCAGGTAAACATCGTCAACCAATCCCACAAAAGGAATCCAGTCAGGGACTAAATCAACCGGATTTAACATATAAGCTACAGTAGCACCAAGTATAGCTTTGTCTGTAGAGGAGACCCTTGAGTCTCTTAATAAATTTAGCAGCAACCCCAAAAACTGGGGCAACAGGGCAATATAACCTCGAATTCTGACATAAATACTGCGATTAATTTGTCGCTGAGGATTAGATTTTTTCTGTTTGCCCTTCATGTTCAGCCTCACTGTTTTTTAAATCATAATCTCAAATAGTAAATAAAGTAAAGAACGATTTTCCCAGCTTGCAATAACAGGCATTAATATTTTAAACTACGAGCCGCTTTTAAACTTCTGGATTATACTACAATCAGCAAAGTGGAAATAAGCGGCTACATCCATTTCACCAACCATAAAGGACAATAACATGAATATTTTACATGGACTATTATATCCGGCGAGCTACCTCCGCCGGGATACAATGCTGCGGCTTGACCAGGTATTCTCCAAACTGACTTTGTTAGTACCTACAGAAGAGGATATTAATCCACCGCCCACATCAAGTAACTGCTCCATTGAAATTGAGACAACTGCGCCGGCCCCTCTGGGAGACAGGCTTGGCTGGTTCACCGGCCTTATCAATAATTGGAAATCCTGGGCAGAAGAGATGGGCTTGGGAGAAAAAATTCCAGCCTCTACATTAATACGTGCTGCCGAAGGCGAGGAAGAATCTCTACAGGGAATTCTAAATACATTAAGGGGCACTGAAGTCCCTGACCCGCTCCTGGATGCGCGGATATTTCTCCAGCTTTCATTGGATCTGGATAGACGTAATGACGAATTGCAAACAGACCTTGACAAGATGGTAATACATGAAGACAAACTTAAGTCAATATTAAAAGATCCAGGGGAACTCACCGACTCCCAGAATTCACCAAAAGTCCCCTGCCCTCCCACTATAGAGCCCCTCCTCATGGCCAAGGAACGGCTGAGGGCCTGGGCATTGTTGTGGCAAAAATACACCTATCAGGGGCCGTGGCCAATCGGGGAAAGCATTACAGTAAAGGATCTGGTCGATGAAGCCTATGAAGCCTTACAGCCCAGAGAGGCCCCTGTAGATCTATTGGACCTGGTATTACCCCTTGATCCCAATATCAAGCCGGGAGAATCAGATAAAATCAATAACGGCCTGACTTCTCTTATTAATGCCATTTCAAACACAACCATACAAAATATGAGCGAAAATGGAGAGATCCAGGAATTATCAAAAGAAATAAAAGAGAGTTGGGACAAAACCAATAAGAACCAAATTCCCGGCCCTACACTTAACTTGACCTTATATCCTAAGAGGACATGGAATGAAGTGTTTTCAAAGGCCGCCGGATTAGAATTAGAGGAGGAAGGGCAACATTATACTGCAACTACCGGGTGGTCCTTTTTCCTGTGTTAAGCGGAGTGGCCCATGCGAGAGGCTTGGCGCCCACTGCCGAGCGCTTCTGCCGTTTGCTCAATCAAAAAACGATTAAGTTGGTAGGTCGGTTGAACGTCAAATTATTTTTCCATTTATCTCAGATACCGCACAATGGCTTCAATTAGACAAAAATACTGATGCCCTTTTTAACTTGGGGAAAAATGTGATTTCTTGTGATCTCTGAACCTTCAACCTAAATGACTAACATACAGAAATACCCGTTGAATGTTCGCCATTGGATATTCGTTTTTCATTCGATGTTGGACGTTCAATGTCTGCGTGCGGATACACACAGGCAGGGACGTTCAATGTTCGACGTTCAT
>QNAY01000151.1 GCA_003645605.1 Thermodesulfobacteriota bacterium | reverse complement strand
TTAGAAAACAATGAAGATAGAGCAATATGAAAAGCGAAAAGTAGCCAACCCTGAACTCTGAACACGAAAACCTAAAAGGATATAATATATGAGATATATATTACATATCGGAAACAATGAAAAGGGTTCTACCCTAATAATCTCGGTACTAATTTTGGTCCTTCTTACCGTTATAGGAATAGCGGCAACGAATACCAGTACAATAGAGGTCCTTATATCAGGAAACGATAAACTTGCCAAGAAGGCATTTTACGCTGCTGATGGAGGTACCGGTTACGCTATTCGGGCAATAGAGGATATAATGGAAAACTCCGGTAATGCGGCCAATTATAATGTTGGAGATGGGAATTTAATTAGATTAACTGGTGAAATAAGACATGTGGATCCAGATCAGCAACGTGATGACCCAATCACGAATTGTCCATTCCTAAACCCTCTTATAGATTTATACAATATGACAATTTATATTGACAGATATAAAAGAAAATATCCTCCAGGAAGTAGCGCTGAATTCGGTGGGGCCTCTTACGCTAAGGTGATGGTGTACCATTATATAAATTCCGGGAGCTCAGGTCCCACTAATTCCAGAGGCAAGGTGGAAGTAAATTATAAATGGGTAACCCCATAGGAGGTTTAATTGATGATCATGTTAACGAAGAAAAAATTACTAATTGTTATATTAATGGTGTTTTCATTGCTGGGAACCAATCAATTGACCTTCGCTCAGGCACCCTGTGCATGCCCTCCGTGTAGCGGAGGTTTACCGGTTCTTCCCAACGTCCTGATAGATTTTGATATTTCAGGGAGTATGCTGGCCGCTGCCTATGTAGATTCTGACTGGGAATATGGTGATACCGGGTATTGCCATGAGTATGACATTAACGGAAATTACCAGGGTTTATTCGACCCTGATAAAAGATATAATTATAACAATAGTGGAAAGTATTTTGAACAGGCAGATGACGGGGACTGGAGTGGTAACTTTCTCAATTGGGTCACCATGCTCCGCATAGACATCGCCAGGTATATCCTTACTGGCGGGAGAATTATAGAATCAGGAGGAAATAGATACCTGGTTTCAAATGAAGACTCACGTGAGCATTATACAAGGAAAAAATATACGGAAACCGGGGATAACCAGACTCCATATACTGGTTATAATGAATACCGAGTATATGAAGACAATGGCTATTATTGTAACCGGCTTCGGGTGGACTTTGGTGGTGGCGGGTGAGCTGAATTACAGATCCGCCTGAAGGTTTCAGGCGATTATGAACCAAAAGGGGCTCTACACGATCTCAAGGATAAGGTCAGAATGGGTTTGATGGTGTTTAATCATGACCAAGGGGGACGTGTTATTGAATATGTAGAGAAGCTTAATCAATCTAAACTGGATGCCATTCTTGATAAACTGAACCGCCCCCTCTGCGATTCAGGACAGAGTAGTAGTGTGTATTATGATACCACCTGGACACCTCTGGCAGAAAGTGTCTATGAGGGTATCAGGTTTTTTTCACAGCTTAGCCCTTATTATAGTTCAAGTGACTATTCTCTGGCTTCCGCCTCACACCCGGAGCGGGACCCCATGTATAATGAAGATTATAGCATGGACCTGTGGTGTGCCAGGAATTATATAATACTTTTGACCGATGGAGAATCTACTCAAGATACCAATATCCCCAGCTCCCTGCAAGATGCAGATGGTGATGGACATGATCCATTCACAGATAATCCTTTCGACAGCGGCGGTAGCACATATCTGGATGATGTCACCTATTATGCCTTTAATAATGATTTGAGGTCTGATCTAGAAAACGATCAGACCATTACCACCCATACCATCTTTATGTTTGGCAAAAAAGGGGAGGGCGATACACTTTTGGATGCAGCGGCAAAAAACGGAGGGGGGGATTATTTTCTTGCCAAGGAAGCTGATGAAATCAAGGAGGCATTGGAGTCTATCTTCGCGGATATAACCAAAGAGGCGGCTTCTGCTGCATCGGTGGCGGTTACCTCCGAGGCGGTTTCTGGAGAGAATCGTATATATATTCCATACTACAAACATCCTGGAAAATATCGATGGAATGGCAATATCAGGGCGTTTAACCTTGATGATGATGGTAATTTAACTGATGCCAGCGGGAATCTGGCCACAGATTCGGATGATGATGGAATATATGATAACCCTGTGTGGGATGCAGAGGATATGCTGAAAAAGAATAACTCTCGCTATATCTTTACTATTGACGGATCGGCAAATGAGACTGAGTTCATCTTTTCAAATCTATCAAGCTTTAAAAGCTATCTGGATGTAGACTTGGATGCTAACGGGGCAGAGGATGAGGACAATGAAGCAAATGCCTTAATGAAATATATAAGGGGTGAAGATCCAAGCTTTTCCGGGTATACATTTAGAGATAGGGATGGATGGGTCTTAGGTGATATTATCCACTCAAAACCGGTGGTGGTGGGTGTCCCTAGATCCTACTTTGATGTTGTATATGGGGATGATACCTATAGCACATTTTATAATGATAATAAAAATCGCCAACAGGCCATTTATATAGGGGGCAATGATGGAATTCTTCATGCCCTGAACACTGATACCGGTAGTGAAATCTGGGGTTATATTCCACGAAACTTACTACCTCACCTCAAATGGCTGGCCGATCCATCTTACTGTCATTGTTATTATATGGATTCCATTTATAATGTTGCAGATATCAAGGTGGGTGGTACTTGGCAGTCATATATTCTGGGAAGCATGAGGTTGGGTGGTACACCTGTTTCAGTGGATACAGATGATAATGGAACTAAAGATTCTACCTTCAGGTCCGCATTCTTTACTATTGATGTAACTAATCCAACAAGCCCTGATGTCAAGGCAGAGGTCACTGATGATCGCTTTGGATATACCTTTTCTGTCCCCATAGCGGTTAAGGTAGGGGATAACTGGTATGCAATTTTTGGCTCAGGGCCCAAAAATAGAAATGGAGAAGGTAATTCTACAGAAGATGGATACTCAGACCAGAATGGTTATATCTTTGTGATTGGTCCAGAAAATGGAAGTATTGTTTATTGTGTTAATGTTTCTGATGCTGCTAATAACTTTTTTGGTTCGCCTGTGGCGGTAGATTATGATATGGACTACAATGTAGACGCTATCTATATAGGGGATGCCAAAGGGAATTTATGGAGGATAAAGACCTTTACCGGATCGGGTGAGAGTAAGACCTACAATGGTCCTTCAAGCTGGACAGTTTTTAAAGTTCTTTCACTGGGATCGGATCAACCCATTTTGGGAAAACCGGCACTATCCATAGACGACCAGAAGAGGTTGTGGGTGTATGTAGGTACTGGAAGATATTTCTGCACCGGTGACAATGAGTACTGTGGTGATGGAAACATATGTCCCGATAGTGGCGGCTGTTCTGTGACCGAAGATGGCGAAACCAGGAGTAAATTTCTTGCCGTGGGAGTTTATGATGGAAGCTGTGGAAATGATACCTTAGCCACCTCTACACGAGACTTATCTGATCTGGATCATAGGGTCATTATCTCCGGTTCACTGATAGGGGGTGGGGGAACAGGATATACTATAGTGGATGCTACCACCGGTGATATAGCCACGGATGTTTCGGATGGCAAAAAGGGATGGTATTTTCATCTCAGTGAAGATAAAGAACGGATAGTGGGAGATCCCTTGGCCTATCGGGGGGTGGCTTTCTTTATGTCTTATATCCCAGTGGTTAACATCGAAGACCCATGCAGTCGGATAGCAGGGAGATCTAAATTGTATGGAGTGAACTATATGAGCGGCACTGCCCTTAAAGAGGCCCTTTTTGGTGAAGATAGGATACAGATAGGTGGAGAAGAAGGAAAAGAAGTTGCTACCTCTATTGTTGAGTTGTTAAAAGGGTCTCCTGGTGGAGGTCCTGTGCCTCATGATGACACTATTTATACACCATTAGGAGAACGAACCTCGGTAAATCTTCCAGAGCCACCTTTAAAGTCGGGGCTAGTTTCATGGAGGGAAGTATGGGATTAATGAGAAAATCCACAGTATTTTTTACCCTTTCATTGTTATTCTGTGTGTTTGTATTGCCAGGATTTGCAGAACAGAGAAGGACTATAAAGCCTGACTTGTTTGGATCCAGAGGTCTTTTAGAGACCATAGATACCAGCAAGGGTTGGGTAGTTATCGAGGGACTCAAATGGAATATGGCAAAAGGTATCAGGCTATCTAAATTTGATACCGACTTTGAGAGAAAGGCCAAGAAAGGGATAACGTTCCATAAGGGAATTTATGTTCAGTATTATTTTTTGTCCCATACCAGCCCTTCCTTAAGCAGGTACCTTAAAAATAATCTTGAGAAGGCAACCATGGTTGAGGAGGATGAGGTAATAAAGAGGGTGCATGAGAGAGGCGGACTAATTATAGCAATAACTCTTCTTCCCATGTAGCGGGTGCTGTAAAAGCGAACAGATATGAGTTTTGGCCTATCATCATGATTAGGTGATAAGAAGTTGCTTTTCACGGCTTTATGTATTGCATGAATTGGCTTGTATATCAACCTTAAACAGACACTCTGGATATTTCATATAAGCGCAGGCGAATTTTGTGACGCAGCACAGGAGGCTCTTTTGAGCCTTCAGAGGCAAGCTGTGATCGTCTTTTCTCAAGCTATGGGTAATACCACCATAGCCAG
>QNAY01000150.1 GCA_003645605.1 Thermodesulfobacteriota bacterium | reverse complement strand
GAGGACATCAATGAGGGCCAGTCGCCTGGCTACCCAGCTTTGATTACATCCCAACAGATGGGCTATCCTTGCTTGAGATAGTTCGTATCTCTCTCGAAGCTCACGCATCAGCATGGCTTCTTCTATGGCTTGCCATTTCCGGCCACGGATCCTGGCCAAGGTCTGAATAAGGGCTTTGTTTTCCTCACACGACTATATCTCAGCCAGGACCATATCCTGACCACATCGTTTAATGGCAACCACCCTCATATAACCATCAATAAGGACAAAACGCGGGCCTTCAGAGATAGTAATTACCGGAATGATCTGCCCGTGGCATTCTATAGAATGGACATCCTACGACGTGCCTTCTGACATTCTGGACGAGAGCAATACCGTTGATCAGGTACTGTTGGGTATGGATCAAATGACCTTCCACAAAAAATACAAATCCGGTTCATGATGCCTCCAAGACATGAAATCACTGGAGGTACACAGACCGGACTATGTTGGAAAAATCAAAATTAAAAAATCAGAGTGAGGTCAAAACCTGAGCATAATTCCGGTGGGTCAATTCTCATGAGCAGATGTGGGTCAATTCCTGTGAGCGGTGAAGTCTGCAGCATGCTTACAGTTCGGTGAGTTGCGGTAAAACGGGCGTTGTAATCCCGTGAACGGTTACGCCTTTTGCAATGACGCAAAGATTGCCCGCGTTCAGGATTCGATAGACGCGATGATGCGTTGGGTCGATTTTCGCAGCAGAAAGGGCCTGATTCACACTCATGGCTTTGGTTATGCCTAGTGCGACTGTGTCGGCCTGCGAGAGGCCCTTGCTTACCGCAAATACCTTTACGGCCCGGCAATTAGGATCGGTCAGCATTCGTATCCTAACGGCCTTGTGGTCGCCCAGCCTGTATCCGCGGCGGTTGACTATGTCCTTGGCGTCTGAGGCGGAGGGTGCCTGGACGAGAAGTTTTACAAAGTGATTCTGTCCGATACCGTTCTCGCAGGGGGCAGCCAAGACGATTACGCCGCCGTTACGGACAGCCCATTGATTGTTCATTATGGCCTTGTCTGCCTGGTAAAAGCTTTGTCCAAGCGGGCTGGCGGTTTCTACGATGATCGCGTCGGCAAGGACGTCTATCTGTTGAATAAAGGCATCCTGAACGATGGGCGTTATGGCGTCAAGGATCTCTAGCGGTTTGCCCCCGGCAGCAGCGATAATCGTGCTGCCTATCTGGACAAGGTTTACGCCTGCCGGACGCTGCGAGGCAGCTAAGTCCTCCAGCATTTGCGAAATTCCTTCAAACACCGGATTGCCCGCAAGACGGCCGGGGCAGGAGCCGGGAAGAAGGGCGGATGCATGATTAAATTCTACGTCCGAATACGAAGCGCAGCCGATGGTGAGGGTTTTGTGCGCGCCTGTAAATCCGGCAAAATAATGCGGTTCAACGCTCCCGATACCCAGTACAGGCATGTCCTCAATAAGCCACGGGTGCACTCTCCACCCATTCGGCCTGACCGGGACCAGTTTATCGCTTTGGCTATCGTGCCATTGAATCTCCTTAATTGGCAGACCCTGGATCAGTTTAAGCTCGAAACAGCGCATTTTCTCTGAAGAATGGCGGTGCGTGCCGGTGGCTACCAGGATCCGCATGCAGGCCGGATCAATTAAATGGCTGAGGACCTTAAGTACCCTCGGACTGGCGGTTTGGCGTTGGGGATCGTTGACGACCACAGTAAGGGCTGAAGATTTTTCAAGGCGCTCCAGTGCATTGCTGACAGCCTTTTTGAGCAATACCTCATCAATAGGCCCAAAGAGGTCGAGGCGGGGCTGCAGGGTTATGATGTGGTTTTCTTGCCTAATAGTCATGATAAGGGATGATTGAGGAATTAAGATCAATAGAGTACCTTCAATTCCTCAATTCCTCAATTATTTTCATGAAAATACTTCTTATAGAACCATATCATACAGGCTCACATGCTGCCTGGGCTTCAGAATTTGCAACACACAGCCACCATTTTGTGAGTATGTTCACTCTGCCCGGTCGCTTCTGGAAGTGGCGTATGCACGGCGCGGCTGTGACCCTGGCAAGGCAGTTTTTGGCTGAAGAATACGCGCCGGATCTCATCCTGACCACAGATATGCTAGATCTCACAACTTTTTTGGCCCTGACAAGGTCCCGCACCTATAATACCCCGACGGCGCTGTATTTCCATGAAAATCAGCTTACTTACCCTTGGTCTGTTGATGACAAGGACCTTCTCAAAGGACGTGACGTTCACTACGGTTTCATAAACTATGCGAGCGCCATGGCGGCTGACACTGTCCTTTTTAATTCGCAATTTCACCTGGAATCCTTTTTTGAAGAACTGCCGCGTTTTCTAAAACACTTTCCGGATTATAATGAACTCGATACTGTGAAAATACTCCGGTCCAAGTCGCGTGTCCTTCCCCTGGGTCTGGATCTTGGCCGGTTCGACGCTTGCAATCCCGGCCGGAAACCAGATGGCCGCCCTCTCCTTTTATGGAACCATCGATGGGAATACGATAAGAACCCTGAGGAATTTTTCCAGGCCTTATACATCCTGGCGGAAAAGGGCCTGGACTTTGGGGTGATTATTCTGGGTGAAAGTTTCAGGCAGAGTCCGGCTGAGTTCATGAAGGCCCGTGAGCGGCTTGGCAGCCGTATCCGTCATATGGGCTATGCTGCGGACTTCACTGACTACGCCCGTTGGCTCCGGCAAGCCCACATCCTGCCGGTTACCTCGCACCACGATTTCTTCGGCACAAGTATCGTAGAGGCTATTTATTGCGGGTGCGTACCTTTTCTTCCCAAGAGGTTGAGTTACCCGGAACTGATCCCGGATGAATTGCATGAACTCTGTTTTTATAAGGACTTTGACGACCTTGTCGAGCGCCTTTCATGCGCCATAAAAAATCCCTGTTTGGAGCAACACCCCGATTTACGAAAGGCAGTGGCCCGTTTTGACTGGAAACAGATAGCCGGGGTCTATGACGACACTCTGAAACAGCTATGCCGAGGCAAACAATAAAAATTCAGGTTGAAGACTGAAGGTAGAAGGATTTCAGGCCGTATCTATGTCTGGGATTTTAATTCCCTGTTCTTTTTCACAGATAGCCTGATATTCATCTTCGTAAAAGAATTTCTCAGTACCGAATGCCGGGCGGAGGTGATTCAGCCAAGAGGCTTCAGGATCGAATTGTGCAAAAAATGGACGCTGCACCCAGTCCGGATTGCGGCCCTGGATAAAGCGGAGCACAAAGACCTTTTTATTGTTGATTTCAGCAATACCCTGGACATCTATCTTGCCGGGACCGGCGCTCATGGATGGTCCTCGCACCGTGCGTGCCAATCCTGATACCTTTAGAACTGCATTATGATATATCTCACAGGCCCTGGCTAAAGACAATTCAAAGTAATGACAGGCACCGGTATTGCGTGCTATAAACATATAGTAAGGGACAATTCCAAGGCGTACTTGTGTGCGCCACATGCGTGCCCAGATTTCAGGGTCATCGTTTATGTGTTTTACTATGGGACTCTGACTGCGTATGACGGCTCCAGTGCCACGGATTCGCCGTATGGCCTTCCGGGCTATAGGCGTTTCCATTTCCTGCCAGTGGTTGTAATGGGCCATGATAGCCACGTGTTTGCCGCCCTTTACCATATGCTCCATCAGTCTCAGGAGATCGTCGGCATCGCTGTCACTTACATAGCGATATGGCCAGTAGGTCAGGGACTTGGTCCCTATACGGATGGTATGTATGTGCTCGAACTCAGGCTGCAGCAATGGTTTTACATATTCCTTGAGCAGGCTGGTTTTCATGACCATAGGGTCACCACCGGTGAGCAGAAGGTCAGTAACATCCTTGTGCTTGGCCAGATAGCGGTGCAGGTTGTTGGTTTCTCCGGCAGAGAAACGCAGCTCATCAATCCCAACGAACTGTGCCCACCGAAAGCAGAAGGTACAATAGGTATGGCAGGTCTGACCCTGACGAGGGAAAAACAGTACGGTTTCCCGGTACTTGTGTTGCATCCCTGACAGGGGTAGGCCATCCAGAAAGGGGATATTGTGAGCTTGCTGCCCGGCAGGATGGGGATTGAGTTCTGCGCGTATTTTATTGGCCACGGTCCGTATCTGTTGGTCGTCAGCACCTTTGCGGAGTAAGTTTGCCATGCGATCAAAGTGTTTCTGTGTGAGCATGTCAGGCTGTGGAAATGTAAGTCGAAAAATCGGATCATCCGGTACATTTTCCCAGTCTATGAGATCTTCAATCACATACTGATTGACTCGGAACGGGAGTACTCTGGCCACTACCTGCATGGCAAAACGCATGTCGTGAGGCAATTTTGCAATTTGCGGGATCTGATCAAATTGACGCGCAGAGAAAAAACGAAGATACAAAGGTCGCCTATTCGGGACCGAATACGTTCGGGAAGTTTGCTTAAGCTTCGGAGCGTAATACATAATGCATATCCCTTTGAATGTCTTTAGTCGTGACACCTACATGACTATTATCTGATCTGCTACAATTATTCGTATGTTATAATTTTTTGTAACCGTTCACGCTAATGTGTCATGATTCGCACTGCCATGTCATTTCGACCAAAGGGAGAAATCTTTACCATCCAGAACTCAGATCTTTCCAGTTTGGGTTCATCCGATTCACTAATTGATTCTTCTTCTCTCTTCGCCATTTCTTTATTTCTTT
>QNAY01000149.1 GCA_003645605.1 Thermodesulfobacteriota bacterium | reverse complement strand
CCGACTTTTATCTCACCGCGGTAGTCGGCGTCAATAGTGCCGGGTGAGTTAACTACTGTCAGACCGTGTTTGATGGCAAGTCCGCTCCTGGGCCGGATCTGGAATTCATAACCATGTGGTAGGGCTACAGCAAGACCTGTGGGAACAAGACCTATTTCCCCCGGATGCAGTAGGATATCGTGCTGGATCGCTGCGGCCAAATCCATGCCTGCCGATTGCCTGGTTATGTAATGAGGAAGAGGAAGGCCAACTGCATGGGGCAGGCGTTTTATCTGTATGACTACAGATAGTTCTTCTGATCTAATGCTCATGGACTCTATTAGCACTTCTTTTTTTTATTTCCAGCTATAATCCTGGATAATAAGAATCGGCATCCTTCATTTACCAGTTTACACTTTTTTCGAAAAAGTGTGTATTATCAAATTGAATGCCGATGTCGAAACTGGAAATTTGAAATTCGAAATTAGGTAATGCATCTACATCTAAAAAATAGACCTGTGCGATTAGCTGCTGGCCATTAGCTTTTAGCTTAACAGTTTTTATACAGTTTAAATAGCTAACGGCTAACAGCTAATGGCTGGCATCCTAAACTTAATGCCAAGCTTTATATAATTTGCTGACATGATTATACAATGCATTAAACTTAGAAAATTTAACTGACGAAATTTTTTCAAGTTTTTCGTGCTTAGTCCATTTCTTATTATTGTTTATCATCTTTTTTGCTATCAGATACATTTTATATCTCCTTTTTTGTTTATTATATTGTCATAAAAAAAAGATACCCTGCGGGAAGCCACAGGGTATCTCGAACTGCGAAGGAACGCCGCAAGCGGCGGAGGATCAAATCCTCAAAAATTTAATATTTTTTAAGATAACCATTTTACCTATATCTGTCAAGACAGAACCTCTCCATCCGGGGACGGCCCCAGGCAGACCAAGGCAGAGCCACCTTTCAAACACTGCGCTGCCATCTGCTTTATATCCTCAGGGGTAACTGCATTAATTTTGCGGATTACCTCATCATAAGAGACGAATTTGCCCAGATTTATTTCATTTTTTGCCAAACGCGTCATGCGGCTGTCCGCGCTTTCAGCAGAGAGCAACAATCCACCCTTGATGTGATCCCTGGCAGCATCCAGTTCATCGTATTCAATAGATTGATCTGCGAGCTTTTTTAACTCCCCTTGCATTAGCTCCACTGTTTTCGAAAACTGTTTTTCAGAGATTCCCGCATAAATTCCCAGCATCCCGGTATCTTGGAACGAGGAGGAAAAGGAATAGACTGAGTAGGCAAGACCCCGTTTTTCCCTTATCTCCTGAAACAGCCGGGAACTCATGGATCCGCCCAGAATGACGTTAAGCAACAGTGAGGGATAACGTTGGGGGTCTGAGGTACATGGTCCTTCATAGCCCATTAGCACGTGAAGCTGTTCCAGATCTTTTTTGATAAATTTGACCCCAATGTGGGGTACAGGCCTAGAATGAGATGAATGGCCATTGATAGATACCAGACTTCCGAAAAAATCGTTTATCCTGGCAACAAAAGACTCATGTTCCAGGTTACCCGCCGCAGATATCAGGACCTTTGGGCCTACATAGGCCTCCGCTACAAACTCCTTTAAGGTCTGTGAACTTATTGCGCTGACATTGTCAATAGTGCCGAGAATGGATTGTCCAAGGTTGCTTCCGGGCCAGTAAAATTTGTTAAAAAGCTCATGTATCAACTCATCCGGGGAATCCTCAAGCATACTGATCTCTTGCATTATGACCCGGCGTTCTCTTTCCACTTCCTTGTCGTCAAATCTGGAATGGAGGACTATATCAGAGAATAAATCCAGTACCCTGTCTAGTTGGATATCCAGTACCTTTGCATGAAAACAGGTGATCTCTTTGGAGGTAAAGGCATTGGAAAATCCACCCATCTGGTCAAAGGCCTTGGCAATGTCCAGGGCCGTACGCCGTTCAGTCCCCTTAAAAATCATATGCTCGATAAAGTGGGAAATGCCGGAGTTGCCGGCATCTTCGTCTCTGGCACCTATAGTAACCCACACACCGACTGATACCGAGCGGACATTGGGCATGCGCTCAGTAAGCACGCGAATGCCGTTTGAAAGGACGGATTTATTGTATTGCTGGTTCACTTTTAAACAGTATCTCCCTGTTCGTCCATGACAGCCTTGCGGCTGAGCTTGATTCTGCCCTGCTGATCTATACCTATGACTTTTACACGGACTTCGTCACCTTCGGCAAGTATATCCTTTACATTTTTTACATGCCTGTTCTCCAGTTGGGAAATATGCACCAGACCGTCAGTGCCGGGTAATATCTCAACAAACGCCCCGAAGTCCATAATCTTTTTCACTGTTCCAAGGTAGATTTCTTCGACCACAGCCTCTTTTGTAAGGTCCTGAATCCTTTTGATGGCATCGTCTGCCGCTTCCCCTGAAGTGGAAAAAATGTTTACCTCACCTGAATCATCGACGTCTATCTTTACTCCGGTTTCCGCTATGATGCCACGTATATGCTTTCCGCCCGGACCGATAAGATCTCGGATCTTATCCGGATTAATATTGAGAGTAATGATTCTAGGTGCATACTGGGAAAGGTCTTCTCTGGGCTGATCTATTACCTCTTTCATCTTGCCCAGGATAAAAAGTCTCGCATCTTTTGCCTGCATAAGCGCCTTGCTTAAAATATCTCGGCTGATCCCTGAAATCTTGATGTCCATCTGGAGCGCGGCAATCCCTTCCTCGGTTCCTGCTACCTTGAAGTCCATATCACCCATATGATCTTCATCTCCCAGGATATCAGAGAGTATAATGACCTCGTCATTCTCCTTTATAAGGCCCATTGCAACCCCTGCTACCATATCTCGAACGGGGATGCCGGCATCCATCATAGCAAGAGACCCTCCACAAACAGTAGCCATTGAGGATGAGCCGTTTGATTCTAAAACATCTGAAACAATGCGAATAGTGTATGGAAAATCATCTGCAGGAGGTACTATCCCGGACAGCGCCCGTTCCGCCAGTACACCATGGCCGATATCTCTGCGTGCCGGACCCCTCATCGGCCTGACTTCGCCTACGCTGAAAGGGGTAAAATTATAGTGCAGCATGAAGTGCTTATAATGTTGTCCCACTGGGGACTCGATCCTCTGTTCGTCATCAGAGCTGCCAAGGGTTGCTACAGCCAGTACCTGGGTTTCTCCACGGGTGAAGACTGCTGAGCCGTGGGCTCGGGGGAGTTCTCCCACAGAGCAGGAAATCGGCCTGACTTCATCAAAAGTTCTGCCGTCGATCCGACGCTTTTCTTTTGTAATCAAAGTACGCATCAGTTCTTTTTCAAGGCCATTCAGGCACTCTGATATTTCCTGTTCACGCCCCGGATGGACTTCAGCCAATGCCTCCTTAACTTCTGTTTTGAGGCGCCTTATTCCCTGAACTCGTTCGACCTTGGTGGGTATCTGTATGGTTGCCGACATCTTTTCTGTGGCGATTTCCCTGACCTTGTTTATAAACTCAAGGTCCGAATCGGATTCAGGGATAATCATCTTGGGCTTACCCGTCTTTTCAATAAGCTCATCCTGGAGATCAAGCAAGGGCGTCAGGGACTCATGGCCGAAAAAGATAGCATCCAGTACTTCCTGTTCTGAAAGTGTCGCGGCCCAACCCTCTACCATAACTATGGCGCTTCTCGTACCGGCAACAATTATGTTAAGATCGGAATTCAAAAGCTGGGTCTTTGTGGGATTAACTACGAATTTGCCTTCCACCCTTCCCACTCTCACGCCGGCAATAGGGCCGTCAAATGGTATGTCTGAGATACAAAGGGCTGCGGAGGCCGCAGTAATGGCAACTACATCAGGATCGACTTCGGTATCCACGGAAAGCACCGTTGCTATTATCTGAGTGTCGTAAGCGTATCCATCAGGAAATCTGGGCCGAAGTGGACGATCTATAAATCGTGATGTCAGGGTTTCTTTTTCGCTGGGCCTTCCGATCTCCCTGCGGAAATAATTTCCAGGTATCCGACCTGATCCGTAAAACATCTCCTTGTAGTCTACCATGAGTGGCAGATAATCTATTCCTTCTCGTGTTTTACCGGAGGTTACCGCTGTCACCAGGACTGAGGTTTCCCCAAGGCCAGCCAAAATGGCGCCGTTGGATTGCTTGGCCAAGCGTCCTGTTTCAAAGGAGAAGGCCATGTCATTTATCTGTGTTTTTAATTTTATCATCTGTTTTAGGGTCCTATTATCATGCAACAACCAAGAGAGTTACAAGTTTAGGAAAGGGAGACGTTCCTAACGTGTATTAAATTCCGCAGTTCTCACTCCATGTCTGTCGACTACCAAAAAGTGTGAACGATTACATCGTATTACTTACGGATTCCCAGTTCCTTTATAATTTTTCTATACCGCTCCACATCCTGGTTCTTGAGGTAGTCGAGCAACCTCCTTCTCTGGCCTACAAGTTTTAGCAGACCGCGTCTTGAACCGTGATCCTTCTTGTGGATCTTGAAATGCTCGGTGAGATAGCCGATACGGGAACTCAACAGAGCTATCTGAACCTCAGGGGACCCAGTGTCAGTCCCGTGGGTTTGGAAATTTTCTATAATTTCTTTCTTACGTTCCGGATCCAACACCACCTATTTTTTCCTCCTTCATTATAACTACGATTTGATATTTCTTATTTAGTGCCTGAACGAAAACCCCTCTTTTTGTCATTTCGACCGTAGGGAGAAATCTTTAATGCCTGTATTTTCAGTACGATAAGATTTCTCGCTTTGCTCGAAATGACAGTTTTGG
>QNAY01000148.1 GCA_003645605.1 Thermodesulfobacteriota bacterium | reverse complement strand
GTTCACGTTGTATTTTTCGGTAAATCCTTTGACGAGCTTGTTCTTGTGCTCATAAAGGCGCCGCTCCAGGTTATTGGTTACCTCCAGATACATCACTTTATTGTTCCACTTTGTGAGCAGATACACATAATATGTCACAGTCATGGGCATTTAAGATTTCTCCCTTCGGTCGAAATGACAATATGGGCGTGAACGCTTACCTTTTGTTCAACTTATTTATCTCCCGTTCCTAAGGCCCACATTGGTTACTTATTCAGGATTGCAGTGGCCTGATTGATGCTTTTTCTACTATAATCTACTACTTCGTCTGCCACTTCATGCAGAGTCTGATCCTTATTCCTGCATTGGCACAATTTGATCAACATAGGAAGATTTACCCCTGTTATGACCTCGACCTTGTTGTTCTCCAGGAAGGTAAGGGTCATGTTGGCCGGAGTTCCACCGAACATATCTGTAAGTATCAGTACACCGTCACCCGTATCTACTTCCTTAATAGCCTTGCGGATGTCGGACTGTAATTTATCTATAGGCCTTGACGGATCGATAGAAAGGGCGACTATCTGTTCGGCTTTGCCCACAATGAAAACCGTCGTTAATAACAGCTCATCAGCAAGACGTCCGTGGGATGTCACAACTACACCTACCATGTATCTATCCCTCCAGTTCCAGGTCTCTGTGTGTGACGATAACCTCCTCATCAGCCCCTGTAAATAGTTCTTTTAGATGCTCTACAATAGCAACACTCCTGTGTCGACCCCCTGTGCATCCTACGGCAATCACAAGATAAGATTTGCCTTCATTTCTGTATTCCGGGACAAGGAATTTCAAAAGGCCTTCGGCGTGTTTAAGAAATTCAATGGTATCTTTTTTTTCCAAGACATAGTTTCGTACTTCATGGTCGCAGCCGCTTAAAGGACGCAGCTCCGGCTCAAAGTATGGGTTTTGCAAAAATCTGACATCCAGGACCAGGTTGGCATCGGCAGGGACCCCATACTTAAAACCGAATGACAGTATGTGTACCACGAGTTGATCCAGGCGCTTTCTAAAGGAATAAAGCCTGACAATACCCTGCCTTAGCTGATGAACATTGAAATCTGAGGTATCAAATAATTTGTCGGCACATTCCCTCAGCCCCATTAGATGTTCCCTCTCAACATGTATTCCTTCAAGGATACTGCCCTTTGGCTTCAAGGGATGCCTGCGGCGGGTTTGGCTGAATCTTCGCACTAATACCTCATCCTTTGCATCGAGAAACAGGATTTCGAGGTGAAATCCTTCTTCTTTAATCTGTGTAAAGATAGACTGGTATTGATCGAGAAAACTCTCTTCCCGCACATCCATCACAAGTGCTACACGGGTGGGTATTGTGGACATATTTTCAGTAAGGGAGAGGAACTCCGGCAAGAGGGCTATCGGAAGATTGTCCACACAGTAATAGTCCATATCTTCAAAGGCTTTGAGTGCAGTACTCTTACCGGATCCGGACATACCGGTTATAACTACCGTTTGGACCAGTTTGACCGGATCATCTTTTTGAAACGGGGTTTGTAGGGATTTGTCAGTCACTTCTTCGGTCTTTGTATAAAACGCTGTGGGTCTTAGGAATTGTCCAACTTATTTGCGGACAGTTCTTTAGACCTGATCATCTATTTCTTCTATTATTTTTTTAATGGAACTTGCATCCGGCGCTTCCATAATTCGCTTGTGCACTTCCCGGGTCTTTAACACTCTTGAAACCTGAGCTAATAGTTTGAGATATGGGGTTGCCGAGTTGTCGGGTGCAAGCAAAAGAAACATAATGTGAACCGGACGGTTATCCATTGCATCAAAAGGGATACCCTCCAAGCTCCGGCCGACTAATATGAGCATATGGTCCAGCTCTGGGAGTTTCCCATGTGGAATTGCCACTCCATCCCCAATACCTGTACTGCCCAGTTGTTCACGTTCATTGAGGACAGATAATACGGCATCCTGATCCAAGGCGGGCTCTATTTCTGCTACCCTTTTAGCCAGGCCGGCCAGTGCCTCTTCTTTGGATTTGGTATTAAGGTCGGGGATGATACATCTGTCGCAAAGAAAATCGAGTATCTTCACAGTCATTACGGTTCGACTAACCCCAAAGTCCCATCCATACGCCGGTAAAGGACATTTATTGCGTCGGTCTCAGCATTGGTGAACATCATAAAGTTTTGAGTAAGTGACTGGAACTGAGCCGCTGCTTCCTCAACAACCATGGGTTTGGCATCCATTTTTTTTGTGGTGATTATACCCAAGTTCTCTTTTTCTGTTTCGGGAGACGGTGATATATCTAAAAGGGCCGGTTCGGCTATTGAGCCGGACCCTCTCTTGCTGCGGATTTTTTCTTTATATCGCTTTAACTGCTTATAGATTTTGTCAGATACCAGATCTATAGCCGCCCGCATTTCATTCTGTTCTTCCTTGGCCGCTGCCCTTACGCCATCTCCTGAAAGCACAACCTCTGCTGTCTGCCTGAATTTCTCCACTGACAAAACGACATTTACATCCATGGGGCCATCGGCATATTTTTTGAGTTTTTGGAGTCTGTTTTCAGCGTATTCGCGCAGTGTATCCGAAGGATCCAGACGTCTAAATGTCACATTGATTTGCATATAATACCTCCAAATGGGGATCTATCTATTCGTTATTTTTTAAATTATTTATTGCAGGTCGTTTGCGGCGACTGGAGGGCAGAATACCCATCAGATCTCTGTATTTTGCCACAGTTCGTCTTGCAATACGTATATGATCCTTGGCCAATATTTCCATAATTTGCTTATCACTGTATGGTTGAGTTTGATCCTCTGCCTGGATCATCTGGCGAATCTGTTCTTTTACGCTATAAGATGCCACATCAGAGCCGTCATCCCGGCCCAGGCTCGCGCTGAAAAAGAACTTGAGTTCAAAAATACCCTGTGGTGTGTGGACATATTTATTTGTGGTTACTCTGCTTATGGTGGATTCGTGCATCTCGATATCATCTGCCACGGTTCTGAGTATTAAAGGTTTGAGATAGGCTATTCCTTTATCCAGGAATTCCCCCTGGAACTTTACAATACTTTTTGTGACTCTGTAGATAGTCTTTTGCCGCTGTTGGATGCTGCGAATCAGCCATAGGGCAGACTTTAGTTTGCCCTGGATGAAATCCTTGGCAGAGGGACCGGCAATTCCGTTTTTAATGGCATCGCGATAAAAAGAACTTATTCTCAGTCTTGGCATACCTTCGTCATTCAAGGCAACTACATACTCATCGTCTACTTTATGAACATAAATGTCAGGAACGACGTATTGGATATCCTCACTGCTGAATGGCCGTCCGGGACAAGGTTCCAGGTTGGTTACTATCTCAATTGCCCGGGCTATTTCCTCCAATGACTGCCCGGTAGCTTTGGCCATGGCTTGATAATTGTGTCGTTCAATATGGTTAAGGTGCTCACTTACCAGTTCACAGACCAGCGGGTCATTGATACCCAGATAATTTATCTGGACCAATAGGCATTCTTTAAGATCCCGGGCTGCCACACCAACAGGGTCGAAGAGCTGAATTTTTTTTAGCACATCCTCTACTTGTTGCGGAGCACAGTCCACTTCTTCAGCTATCTCCTCAATTGTAGTCTTGAGATAGCCGTTTCGGTCAAGATTGCCGATAATAAGACAGGCATTTTGACGCTCTATGTCATTGAAGTATGTCATCTGAAGTTGCCACGTCAGATGTTCTCTCAGGTCCGTGGTGTGAGTGAAGAGATTTTCATAGTTTGGAGTTTCCTTTTTTTCAAAGGAATATGCAGGAAGTGAGGATCTGTTATCTTCGTCCCAAAACTCTTTCCAGTTTATATCTTGAATTGCATTGTCTTCCCAGGGAATTTTTTCAAGTTCAGAGGAAGCCAGGGTCGGAGGTTGGGTCTCGTAGGAGTCGGTTTCTTCTTGTAAGGAGTTGCCGCGATCCGTATCATTTGAGGATGGAACAGCTTCCGATTCAGCTTCCTCCAAGACCGGATTAATCTCTAATTCCTGGTCAATCGTTTCTATCAGTTCAACTTGGGAGAGTTGAAGCAGTTTAATAGCTTGCTGCAACTGGGGAGTCATTACCAGTTGCTGTGTCAGCTTAAGTTGTTGGCGAAGTTCTAAAGCCATAGAAAATTAGAGTAGCCGTAACAGGCTTACAGTTTAAAGTTTTCTCCCAAATATATTTTCCGTGCCAGATCGCTTGAGGCGATGTGTTTCGGAGTACCCTCTTCGCTAATAACTCCTAAATTAACAATATAGGCCCGATCACATACAGTCAAGGTTTCGCGGACGTTGTGGTCTGAAATGAAGACTCCTATTCCCCTGGTCTTCAGGTCCCGTATTATTTTTTGCAGGTCGGAGACAGCTAGGGGGTCAACACCTGCGAAGGGTTCGTCAAGAAGAATAAACGAGGGGTCGGTAGCAAGTGCCCGCATAACTTCCACACGTCTCCGCTCCCCCCCTGAAAGCGACTGTGCCTGTTGATCCGCAAGGACGGGGAGTCCCATGTCATCTAAAAGTTCGATGGTCTTACTCTCTATTTCCTGGCGGGAGAGCCCCCTTGTTTCCAGTACAAGGCGGATGTTATCAGCAACTGACAGCTTCCTGAATACCGAGGGCTCCTGAGGTAGATAGGTTATGCCTTTACGAGCCCGTTTGTGCATAGGCAAATTGGTTATATCTTCCCCATCAAACCAAACTTTCCCTTCGTCAGGTCTGATGAGACCGGCGATCATATAGAATATAGTGGTCTTGCCTGCGCCATTTGGACCCAAGAGACCTACTATGCTATGGTCTGATAACTCTAGGCTTACGCCATTGACCG
>QNAY01000147.1 GCA_003645605.1 Thermodesulfobacteriota bacterium | reverse complement strand
AACCAAAACTGTCATTTCGAGCAAAGCGAGAAATCTTATCGTACTGAAAATACAGGCATTAAAGATTTCTCCCTACGGTCGAAATGACAAAAAGAGGGGTTTTCGTTCAGGCACTATTTAAAATATTAAAACAAATTGAGGAATTGAGGGATCAAAAGTAACTTCTCAATAAGTCTTGGTACCAGTCACTAGATTCCCGCCTTCGCGGGAATGACGATTGGGTGTGAGCTTCTGTCATTCCGGCGAAAGCCTGAATCCATTGGATGGTCGCAAAATATGATTTGCCCAAACTTATTGAGAAGTTACGATTAAAATCAATAAGTACCTCCAATTCCTCAATTCACAATTCCTCAATTGAATCATCAGTAAGGCAATTTTTGCTATTTGTAAAATATTTTAACGATATAAGGAATGAAAAATGACTGTTACAAAAGAAAAAATTTTGGATGTACTAAAGAAGGTGAAGGACCCAGGCCTCAATAAGAGCCTTGTAGAGCTTGGGATGATTAAAGATATTGAGATAGCCGGCTCAGCAGTCCGTATTACAGTGGCCCTTACTATAGCCGGTTGTCCTATGAAGAATCAGATCAAGGATGATGTCGAAAAGGCTATACACGGCCTAGAGGATGTAAGTGAGGTCAAAGTAGTCCTCACGACCATGACATCTGAGGAGAGAGCAAAGCTGTCAGGCCAAGAGCCATCTGAGATGCAGGGAATAGAAAAGATAAAGAGCATAATTGCTGTTGCCAGCGGAAAGGGTGGGGTAGGTAAGAGCACCGTTACTGTAAATCTGGCAATTGCGCTTTCAAAAAAAGGTTTTAAGGTAGGAATACTTGATGCTGATATGCATGGCCCGGATATTCCCATAATGCTTGGCATCGACGAGCGGCCTTTAGGTTCTAAGGGCATGCTTCTACCAATTGAGAAATTCGGTCTCAAGGTTGTATCTACAGCTACTTTGGCAGGGGAGGGCATACCAATAGTCTGGCGAGGCCCTCTGGTAACCAAGGCTATTAAAGAGTTCCTGGGACATGTGGCATGGGGTGAATTGGACTATCTATTGGTAGACCTGCCTCCGGGTACAGGAGATGCTCCTCTGACTATGGCGAAATTAGTTTCTCTTGACGGTGTCATAGTAGTCACAACTCCTCAAAAGGTCGCCCTTGCCGATGTGCGTCGATGTGTTGGTCTATTCGTAGGTGAAGACATACCGATCCTTGGGATAGTGGAAAACATGTCTTTTCTTCGTATTCCAGGTGTATCTAAAGAACAGATCCTGGAGGTGTTCGGTAGTGGAGGGGGAGAAAAAATTGCCAAAGCATTCAAGGTCCCATTATTGGGTAAGGTTCCTCTGGACCAGAAAATTAGAGAGGGAGGTGATACAGGTAAACCCATGACCCTCGATGCTGATAGCGAGTGTGCCAAGACATTTGACAGTATAGCGGAAGAGCTGTTGAAACATATAAGAAAATGACTTAGATTATTAACTTAACATATGTACATAATGTAAGTTTAGGCATCCGGAGATTATAATATCAGCCATGGTTTTTCCCCAAACTTCAAAGGCCTTTGATGAAATCGCAGAGGCCTATGACTCTTGGTATGATGATAATCCCCTTTTTCAATGTGAACTCAATGCCTTAAATGAGGTTGTTTCAGTATCCCCACTTTCTTTGGAGGTAGGTGCAGGTTCCGGACGTTTTTCTCATGCCTTGGGTATACAATACGGCGTGGACCTGGCTCCCGGGCTATTGGCACTGGCCAAGAATCGCGGAGTGGTCTCTATACAGGCCATGGCCGAGGCTTTACCACTCAAAAAAAACAGCTTGGAGCAAATATTTTTTATCTTTTCCCTTTGCTTTTTAGAAAATCCATTTATGGCCTTGCGGGAAGCAGCGAGTGCCCTCAAGACAGGTGGTCTTTTATTGATCGGATTTGTACCGAAGGATTCAAATTGGGGGAACCTCTATGAACAAAAAAAGCAAGAAGGACACCCACTTTATAAATACGTCTCGTTTTTTTGCTTGGAAGACCTGTTGCCAAATATTGAAAAGGCGCATTTTCGAATAGTAGGTGGGGTTTCCACTCTCTTCCAATCTCCAAAATTGAAAAAATATCACACAGAGAAACCTATAAAGGGCTTACACTCCAAAGCCGGATTCATTGTTTTGGTAGCTGAAAGACTTTGAACATTCTTAATGGAGGCAAACCATGATAGATACTGAGACCGGATTGCGAAATATGGAGGGCTTTGTTGAAGATCTTAAGCTTGAGCTCGTCCGGGTTAAAGAACACAAATATCGGACAACTCTGCTACTTGTGGAAGTGGATGATAGAATAAGTGCGGATAAACTTTTCAAGGAATCCAGCCTTGAGGAGGTTTCTAACAATCTTTCTGAAATATTAAGAAACAATGATTCCGTATATAGGATAGCTAAAAATAGGTTTGTTGCGATTTTGCCGGCAACATATGAGGCAGGAGGAGAGGCGGCTGCCTTGAGGCTCAAGAGGTTGATCCCAAAGAAAATCAAAGAGCGTCTGGATATACCTTTTTCCTTATCTGTTGGTGTTCTGAGTATAGACCCGCAAGAAGTAACGGATCATACAAAGTTGCTTGACTCTCTTGAAAAAGACCTCTTTAGAGATCAAGACTGTCAGAAACTTGACCTTGACTTAGTTAAAAAGGAGCCAAAAAAGGAAAAAACAAGGCATGTTGTGATATTAGGCATCAAATCTCAAGAATTGGATGTAGTGGCTTCTATTTTATCACTTAATAAAGATTGCGAAGTTCATTTCACTAATAGCCAGGAAAAGGGCCTTAATGCCTTAAGAGGACAAAGAAAAGGAGTCCTGATTGTCGATCCTGATATCTCTTTGGAGTTAAGACTTGAAACATGCAAAAAGGTTCGTTCAGATCGAGAGTTACACGATATATATATTATTTGCCTTCAGAAAAATTCCACATTGGATTCCGGAATTAGGGATTTGCCTGTATTAGCAGATGAAATCCTGCCGGTGGACATTGGAATAGACCAGATTGTTAGAAGTGTTTCATCTGGTTTCAGGGTTATGGATCTTAAAAAAGAAATTTCAAAAATTCCTATGCTTCTTGATATTCTTGATTTAATCAGGCGCACATCTCACCAACTAAACCAACCATTACAAATAATTATAGGAAAAATCGAAATTCTGCTTTTAAATATGGAACAAGATGGGAATGTTGCCGCAACGTTGAAAGAAATTCGAAAACAGGCCTTGCGCACAGCAGACATCAATCAAAAAATCAGTCGCCTGGTAAAACACGATATTTCCGGTGAACTCAGTAATTAATCGAGTTTAAAGTGCCCAAGTAAGCTAAAGTGCCTAAAGTTGTGGTGCGCGCTTTCAGCGCGAAGTTGCAAATTCAGTCACTAAAACAATATTTATTTTACATAATATATCTTATGCGACATTAGCAATAACTGAGAAAAAATCGCCTCCTGCCTTCCGGTGTCTTTTAATCTGAAAATCTGTTGAGCCTCTGTTATTTGTGGTTTTGGCTTTTGCGGAAAAAGCGTGAGGTTGGAGCTAAGGATGCCGGTTTATATTATAAATCCTTTATGAGATCCTTCAGCATACTCAGTGCGACCTTATCGGCGTCTACTTTATATGTACCCTTCCGTACCTGTTCTTTTAGGAATTGTATCTTGGCAGCCCGTTCAGGCTCTGGAATATTCATTGCATCATTCACCTTCTGTAATAATCGAGAGCCTGAAGACAGCTTATTTCTATCTGCTGAATTCGTTTTTTTCATGTCTAAAAGCTCCTGATCAACAATTTATTAAATCTTGCAACTATTCAGGTTGAAGGCTGAAGGATTTTTAAGCATTCTATACACCTGAATCTTTTATGTTCTTATTATCGGCAGAAACACACAATATCTTAAATTTTATACGTTATTACTATTTAGTGTCTGAACGAAAACTAACCATTCGTGTCATTCCGAACGTAGCGAGGAATCTGTTGTTAGCTATAACATGTGGAATTTACAGATTTCTCCCTTCGGTCAAAATGACAACACAGGTGGTTCCAACGAAAAATACGGGGTTTTCGTTCAGGCACTATTTAATAGATCGGGGTAGATTACATTTTGCGACTAATTCACTGGATTCCTGTGCTCTATCTCGCAGCTATAGCTACAAAAGACACTATGGCCTTTAGGCGTGAAGACTTGGTACGACGTCAAAGGTAAGATTGGGATGAGCCAGCTACTTATTTTTTTGGCTCATCCCCGGACTTATTCCAAAATTCGTATTTTTTGATCGTAGGCGTACTTTGGCTGAATATGGGAAATCTTTTTAGGAAGCATTGCTACCTTGCTGGCTGATATAGCCAGCTTAATCGCAACAAGATACCTTCTTATACTGGTTTTACTCGACGCGAACGCCTTTTATTCCACTGATTCGGACAATTTTGTCCCAGGCTTGAATTTTACTACTTTCCTGGCAGGAATTTCCATGGGCTTTCCTGTGCGCGGATTGCGACCCGTACGAGCTTTCCTCTCGGTTACGGAAAAGGTCCCAAAACCTACCAGGGTCACCTTTTCCCCTGCATTGAGCGCATCAGTGATAGCTTCCATAAATCCATTTAGTGCCTTGTCTGCGGCAGTTTTGAAAATGCCGGATGACTTTGCCATACGATCTACCAGTTGTCCTTTGTTCATGTTACCCTCCATTCATATTGTTTTTAAGTTATTCTTGATTACACTGAAAAAAGTCCTTTTTGAGCCGCCACCTCGCAATAGCTATATAAGTTTCGTATACGTAACTTATATATTACGAATATGTTTATGTTATAGCCTTAGATCGACTCCGACTTTT
>QNAY01000146.1 GCA_003645605.1 Thermodesulfobacteriota bacterium | reverse complement strand
GTTGCTGTTTATGGTGCCTAAGAGAGTTGCGCAGGAAAGGAAATCAAGAAGGCTAATAGCTTATTTATATCTGAGTGAAGAGTGGTAAGAGGGAGACGTTTCCATGTCAAAAAACATAAAGGGATCGGTAATGGTTGTTGGTGGCGGAATTGCCGGGATGCAATCAGCTCTGGATCTGGCGAATTCGGGCTTCCTCGTGCACATGGTTGAAAAATCCGCCGCCATTGGTGGTGTGATGAGCGCGCTGGACAAGACGTTTCCCACCAACGACTGTGCCATGTGAATTATCTCCCCCAAACTGGTCGAGGTCGGCCGGCACCTGAACATCAATCTCATCACCCTGGCGGACGTGGAATCCATTGAGGGTGATGCGGGGAATTTTCAAGTAACTGTGCGTGAGCGTCCGCGCTATGTAGACATGGATAAATGTATCGCCTGCGGGATCTGTGCCGAGAGATGTCCCCGCAAGGTCAAGGATGAATAGAACCAGGGCCTGGCTAAACGCAAGGCCATCTATGTGCAATATGCCCAGGCAGTACCGCTCAAATATGTAATTGATGCGGATCACTGTATCTATTTCAAGAAAAAGGGCAGATGTAAGGCCTGTGAAAAGTACTGTCCGGCAGGCGCTATTGATTTTACGCAGAAAGAGAAGATACATAAAATCGAAGTAGGGTCTGTTATCCTGCCCACCGGCTTTAAATCCTTTGATCCCAGCGGGCATGATGTCTACGGATACGGCAGCCTTCCAAATGTTATTACAAGTATGGAGTTTGAGCGGATCTTGAGCGCTTCAGGTCCTTTCCAGGGCCATCTGCAGCGCCCTTCTGATAATGAGCCTCCCCAAAAAATTGCGTGGCTTCAGTGTGTCGGGTCTCGCGATTTACATGCCGGGTGCCATGAGTATTGCTCGGGCGTGTGCTGTATGTATGCGATCAAGGAGGCGGTCATTGCCAAGGAACATGCCGGGAGCGACCTGGATACGGCCATCTTTTTCATGGACATGCGGACCCCAGGGAAGGAGTTTGACAGATACTATGATCGTGCCAGGGATGAGGCTGGGGTCCGGTTCATAAGGTCACGAGTCCATTCTGTCGAGCGTGCAGGGGGACCTAACTCGGATGATCTCCTGATTAAATATGTGAGTGAAGATGGCAAGCTGAGGGAAGAAGTTTTTAACCTGGTTGTGCTTTCAACTGGTCTTGAGATATCCGAAGATGTGCGCAAACTGGCCCAAGACCTTGGAATTGAACTTGATCGTCATGGTTTTGCCAAAACCTGTTCCTTCACACCGGTTGCTACTTCAAGGCCCGGTGTCTTTGTCTGCGGTGCCTTTGCAGGCCCAAAAGATATTCCCCAATCGGTCATGGAGGCATCGGCTGCCTCTTCAGCCTGTGCCGTGCTGCTTGCTGATTCGCGAAATACACTTACACAGGAAAAGACCTATCCGCCGGAAGACCCCATTATTTACGAAGAACCAAGGATCGGGGTCTTTGTATGCCACTGCGGCATCAATATCGCGGGTGTTGTGGATGTGCCTGCGGTCCGTGACTATGCCGAGACCCTGCCCAATGTGGTCTATGTGGCTGATAATCTGTTTACATGCAGCCAGGATACGCAGGGACTCATACGGGATGCCGTAAAGGAAAATCGCCTGAATCGTGTAGTTGTGGCTGCATGTACTCCACGTACCCATGAACCCCTTTTCCAGGAAACGATCCGGGATGGGGGCCTGAATCCATATCTTTTTGAATTTGCCAATATCAGGGACCAGGATGCATGGGTGCATCAAAAGGAGCCTGAAAAGGCTACTGAAAAGGCCAAAGACCTTGTGAGGATGTCTGTGGTCAAGGCAGCATTGCTGGAACCCATCGAGCCTCTGCTCTTGGGAAACAGGCATGAGGCGCTGGTTATCGGTGGGGGCGCAGCCGGCATGATCGTTGCGCTGGACCTGGCTGATCAGGGGTTCAAGACCTTTATTGTGGAACAAAAAGAAAAACTTGGGGGACATGCAAAATATGTCAGGAAGACATGGAAAGGTGAAGATGCAAGGGCCTTTCTTGCAGACCTCAAAGAACGTGTCCGGGGTCATGAGCAAATCGAGGTATTGCTGGATACAAAAATCAGCCATGTATCGGGGTTTATAGGTAACTTTACAACTACTGTAACGACCGGATCTGCTGAGCGAGAGCTGGAGCATGGCGTTATCATCCTGGCAGTCGGCGCGAAATCTCTTAAGCCGGATGAGTATCTTTACGGACAGAGCGATCTGGTAATGCGATGGCATGAGCTTGAACAACTCTTTGAAAAAGAGCCTAAAAGGCTTGAGCAGGCCGAGGCAGTCGCCTTTATACAGTGTGTGGGGTCCCGCGAACCCGAACGTCCCTATTGCTCAAAGTTTTGCTGTACCGCATCCTTGCAGCAGGCCATTGATTTCAAGACACTGAAACCCGATCTGAATGTCTATATACTCTATCGTGACATCCGCACTTATGGCCAAAGGGAAGAACTGTACAGAAAGGCCAGGGAACTTGGTGTAATATTCATCCGCTATTCGCTTAATGAAAAACCTGTGGTGGAAGAAATCAGGATTGACGGCAAAGACAAACTGAAGATTACGGTCAAGGACCATATACTCGGCATCCCCCTGGAACTCCATGTGGATTACCTGGATCTGGCCACGGCCATTATCGCAAGGGGCGAGGAGGAACTCGCCAAGATGCTGAAAGTGCCGCTTAACGAGGATGGCTTCTTCCTCGAGGCGCACATGAAATTGAGGCCTGTGGATTTTGCCACTGACGGCATATTTATGTGCGGTATGGCCCACTATCCCAAGCCCCTTGAGGAATCCATAGTCCAGGCAAAGGCAGCCGCCGCCCGTGCCGCATCAGTGTTGATCAAAGAGTCAGTTGAAGTCGAGCCCACTGTTTCAGTGGTTGATCAGGAAAAATGTATTGGCTGCGGCCTGTGCGAGGTCTCCTGTCCCTTTGGGGCCATACACCTTGTCAAAGTCCCAGGGCAGGGCTACAAGGCTGAGAACATTTCGGCCCTCTGTAAGGGCTGCGGGATTTGTGCTGCGGCCTGTCCTCAAAAGGCCATTGATATGAAACACTTCCGCGATCGCCAGATTCTTGCAATGATTGAGGCAGGAGGGGAGGGGGGAAGTGAGTTGTGAGTTGCGGGTTGTGAGTGAATGAAGGTAGGTAATATTGAAATGAACAAGTCATTTGAACCGAAAATCCTGGCATTTCTGTGTAATTGGTGTGCCTATGCAGGCGCGGATCTGGCAGGAGTTTCCCGGCTCCAATATCCTCCGACCATCCGTTCGATTCGGGTAATGTGTTCAGGCCGGGTTGATCCTGTCTATATTATAGATGGCCTAAAAAGTGGGTTTGACAGCGTCTTTGTCTCCGGGTGACACCTCGGAGAATGCCATTACCAGGATGGTAATGAATATGCGGCCAATAGGGTGGAACTGGTTCAATATTTACTGGATCTCTCAGGCATCGGGAGGGACCGGGTGCAACTGCGCTGGGTCAGTGCGGCCGAAGGACAGCTCTTTGCCAAATATGTAACCGAGGTGAGCAATATTACTCGGGAGCTGGGTCCTTTTGATCCAGAGGAGTTCAGGCTTCCCCTTGCGGCAGTTGAACAGACGCTTAATTCTCCCCGGATCAGGTGGCTTCTGGGGCTGACAAAGCAACTCACCGAGCAGGGAAATGTTTACAATGAAAAGCTCAAAAATGAGGATTTCAAGAAATTGCTCCAACAGGCCGCAGAAGAAGAATACCACAAGGCCCTGATCATGGCGGCCCTTGAAGAAGGCCCCCGGTCTGTGAGGCAGATGGCGGAAGAGACCGGCTTGCCCGTATATACGGTCTCCCTGCGCCTGAATGAATTAGAGAGATGCAACCAGGCAGGTCTGAAGGAGTATAGCGGCAGCACCCCGATATTCATGGGTATGTAATAAAATAGAGGAACAGGAATGGCTAAGGATAGAGAGATGAAAAACATGGGGAGCGTAATGGTCGTGGGGGCCGGCATTGCCGGCATGCAGGCGGCCCTTGATCTGGCAACTGCGGGATATTACGTACACCTGGTTGACAAATCACCGACCATTGGGGGGATGATGGCACAGTTGGATAAGACCTTTCCAACTAATGACTGTGCCATGTGAATTATTTCACCCAAACTGGTCGAGGTCGGCCGGCATCTTAATATAAATATCATCCCCAACTCAGAGGTTGAATCCTTTGATGGTGAGGCCGGGCATTTTAAGGCCACGCTCATTAATCATCCCCGGTATATCGACCCTGATGTATGCACCGGGTGCGGGCAATGCAGCCAGGCCTGTCCAGTACACTGTGTAAATGAATTCGACTGCGGTCTGTGTCTCAAGGCCGCTACGTCCATCCAATACGCCCAGGCAGTCCCACTTGCTTATTCCATTGACAGGGACCTGTGTATCGGATGCGGGCTCTGTGAAAAGGTCTGTCTGGCCGGGGCCATTAATTATGATGACAAGCCGAAGAGGACAGAGCTTGAAGTGGGAGCTGCGATCCTTGCAGTTGGAAACGAGCTATTCGATCCAGGAGTTCAGGAAGTATTCGCCTATGGGAAATCTCCCAATGTGGTCACCAGCATGGAGTTCGAGCGGATACTGAGCGCATCCGGGCCGTATATGGGCCATCTGATGAGGCCCTATGACCGCGAAGAGCCCAAAAAAATTGCCTGGCTCCAGTGTGTGGGTTCCCGCGATACCCATGAATGCAGCAATGCCTACTGTTCGGGCGTCTGTTGTATGTACGCCATCAAAGAAGCGGTCATTGCCAAGGAACACGCACATGGGGATGTAGAACCGACTATTTTTTACATGGACATCCGGACATACGGCAAAGATTTTG